>DYLV01000099.1 GCA_020721925.1 Leptospira biflexa | reverse complement strand
ATACGCTATATTTACCGAAAGTCAACGCAAATTACAGGGTTTTTCAGAAAAAAACTCGCATATTAAATGAAAAGTTTATCGAAATCCTTTTGCTTACGAGGAATGCAATGAATACGGTTAACATCTGCCGACCCGGTTTTCGCGCATCGTGCGCGTTGTGCTGCGGAAGCCATAATTACAATGTTTCGTGGCCTTTCATAGAAAAACTCTTCAGGAAACGAAGAAAAATTTTTAAATCCTATAGCCCTGATTATCTCATAAGCCAGATGAGAGCGTGCAGAAGCGATCTGACGGGTTCGTATTACCCTCATCGTACCATCGATGAAAATATTCTGATCACTCTTCCAAAATTGTACGAAGACGCCCTGCAATGTCCTTTCGTCTGTAAACTCGACAAAGGTCTCATCGGGTGTATCCTATATCCGGATAAGGGAAATGATGATGCTCGCTTCGATTGTTTCCAGAGCTACACCTGTAAATATTTTTCTTGTCCTGCAAAGGATATTCTCACCGATGAGGAAATTCTCTATGCCGCACAGCTTTTTCAGGATTGGTACTATTATTCGCTTTTCATCCATTCCATTGAACTCTTGCGGATGTTTAAAACTGCTCACCCAATTCTTTCTGAAATCACTTGGGATGAGTATCAGGCGCTCAAGCAAAATTTGCGAGAAAGACTTTACGAAGGGAAAAATCTGCATACGATACACACATATTTCACTTGAAAAGACAATAGTATTATCCTTACAATGCAATCGCCTAACTAAAAAAGATAAGGAGGCAACCATGAAACTTACTTCAAAAAGCTTTGCAAACGGCGATTTAATCCCCGCAAAATTCGCCATGAAAGCGATTAGTGGAGGGCAGAATATTTCGCCGCAAATTCTTATCGATGATATACCAGCTCACACACAATCTATTGCACTTGCGATGGTTGACCGCCATCCAATAGCCCGAAGCTGGGTCCACTGGGCAGTGCTGAATATCCCCCCATCAGCTGCTGAAATTCCGGAAGGCGCATCAGGGCACATGCCCGCAGGGAGCATAGAACTGGAAAACACCTTCGGCTCTGCCGGATACGGCGGTCCACAGCCGCCGAGAGGGAGCGGCGTGCACACCTATGAAATTTCCGCATATTGCCTTTCGGAAATAATTTCGGCAAAAATCCGCAGGCCATCGGAAAAGGAATTTTTAAGTATGATTGAAGGCAAGGTGATCGCGAAGGCGAAAATTTCAGCAGGCTTTGAAAATAAATAATGAACAAACACGAAAGAAAAGAATTCATTTTTGAATGCGCGCGATCGCTTTTCGTTGAAAAAGGTTTTCATGCCACCAGCGTTGCCGATATCATTGCAAAGACACGGATCGCGCGCAGCACCTTCTATGCGCACTTTACCGGCAAGGATGAAATCTTCTCAATTCTTATTGATTCCTTCGAAAAAAACCTTTTAGAAAAAATTCTTGCTATTAACATCTCACGCGCCGGTTCGGGAAGAGATCTTCTTTCTGAAATACGTGCGATGACCGAATATCTTTTACAATTCCTTGAAGAAAATGCCGATATGGCACGATTGCTTATCACCGCGCCGCAGGGGCACGACAGTTATTTTGATAAAACAATTGAGAAATTTTTCGGCTCGGTCCTTTCAGCCATCACGCGCCTTCTGGACGAAGGCATGGCCGATGGAAATGTCCGGAAATGCCACTCGGGCATCATCGCGTATGCGATTTTAGGATGTATAAAACAAGTAATGATTCAGTGGTTGGTCTTCGGCGATATTGAAAACATTCGCGATGTACTGAACGATATTATAGGGTACAACCTGTATGGCATCGCACAATCAGCCAGCAAATAACTGCCGATGTTTTTTCAAGCGAAGTAGATTGCGGGGATTCAATACCAGGGAGCGTTTGCTCGGTGGCGCTTCCGGAACAAAAAGCTGCGGCTTAATATAAAATCGGCATTTAATTGTCCCTTTTTTTTCAGCTTCACAAAAAGCACACGAAGCGCTAATGAACATATCGCGCGGAATTACGCCTTTTATGTCGGTGAATCCAATTCCCCGCAGGACATCGCGGATGATGGTGGTACAGCTTCGGGTAAAAAAATTGAATTCCGAATATTTGTGGGGGCGTTTCAAATCACGTGGCGCAGAATAAATCCGTCGAAGCTCTTCATCGCATCTGAGTCGCAATTTCTCAACATCGGCGCCCTCCACATGCGCAACATGGATGGTGCGCATAAAATTTCTTCCGAACTTATCATAATACGGCTTTTGGGGATCGCTCACATCGAAACGGCCGGTGAGCGGATGCGGCGCGAACTCTCCCAGCGCGGGCCGATACAAATATTCTTCCGGTTGCATCACTTCATTTTCATTAATCAGATGGGAAAAATTATATACCGCGCCGTCGATATTCAGGGCGATGTGGCCTAACGTGGATGCCGGATATTTTATCAGTCGCTCATTATAATACAACTCAAAAAAGGGGAATTCAGGTTGCGATTCTTTCGGCCAGATGAGTAATATCTGTTCACCGGTTTCATAGTCACGCTCGGACAATAGCCGCGCATATACTTCATAATCACAAAAATGACGCAGATACCCGTTCCAGATAGGGTATCTTTCAAAATATCTCAATCCGCGTGCATCTTCGATGAATACAGCTCCGTTTTCTTTTTTTAAAACTCCGGAGTAAATCGGATTCACGGCCATTGAAGAAATATTTATTCTCCCTCGTGAGCATTAGCCGCATCCATGCCGCGCTTCTGATCTATAAATATGGTCACCACAATCGCAATGAAGAAAAAAAGGGCACAGAGCAGCACCGCATTTTTCAACCCAAACTCATGCTGGAGAAAACCGAGGCCCAAAAGACCGATGATGGACGCGACCCTTCCCGCGAGGCTCCAGAAACCAAAAAATTCCGCGGATTTTGATTCCGGGGAAAAAATTCCCACCATCGCACGGCAGGAAGATTGCGTGGCGCCCAATCCCAATCCCGCAATCGAGCCGACGATGAGAAAAAAGTTCTGAGGTTGCATCGACGATCCCATTATTGCATTTAAAAATTCCGTAATTTCATTTGTCCCCCATATCAGTATAATCGCCAGCACCCAGAGCACGAGAGTCAACAAATAGGTTATTTTCGCGCCAAGCCTGTCCTGCACAAGACCGAAGATAATTGCTCCTGCGGCGGCGGTAAGCTGCGTGATTATGAACATAAGCGTCTGCACGGCCGGTGTCCATCGCACAATCTGATCGCCGTAGATAAATGCGAAACTGATGACGATTGAAAGTCCGGCATATGCAAAAATAAAAGAAAAGAGCAAAATCATTAGATCGCGATAATCCTGAATGTCCTTAAAGGTTTTAACAATGCGTTTAAAACCGATTGTGAAGTGATTTTCTCCTGCGGGCAACGCTTTTGCCGTACCGCGCTCTTTCACCCATAAAAACGTGGGCAGTGCGGCAATGAGAAAAAATACGCCGGTTATAGGCCCAACCAATTTTAAATTTGAAAAATTTTCCAGAGTCTGAGGGCCGAGTCCAAAAAGCACAATCGCCGTCGATGCAAGCCCTCCGAAATAGCCGAGCCCCCAGGCATAGCCGGAAATTTTTCCGAGTTCTTCCGGAGTTCCGAGGTGTGGGAGAAAACTTGAAATGAAGCTTTCACCGAGCGAAAATCCCACATTTGAAAGAATGACAAAAAGCATTCCTAAAAAAATATAACCGGGATGGACAAAATACAGTGACGCAGTAGTGATAACAGTGAGAAGGTAGCTCGCAAAGAGGAATTTTTTCTTCGAGGCCGAAAAATCCATAATCGCTCCCATAATAGGAGCCGAAATCAGCACGACAATATAGCTGATTGAAAGCGCCACACTCCATAAGAGATTCCCCATGCGGAATTCAGGTGCATCGCCCACAATGAGCTTTGTGAAAATCACGCAATACACCACGGTGATAATGACGGTAGTGTACGATGAATTGGCGAAATCGAACATCGCCCAGCCGAAAATTTCCTTGCGCGACGACTTTCTGGATTGTTCCATAACCGTTCTCCCTGTACGTGTTTCACACGCAATGGATAAATTGCCCCACGTTTATTGCGAAAAGTCAAGCATTTATCTATGAACATCTCTAAAAAACCGCTTTCATTGTTATAAATGACATTCAAGAAAGCGATTTTTACTAATATTCTCGCTCATAAACGAACAATCGATGAGTCAGTTTTCCGAGTTAAATTTTTTTTGAATAATACAATTTCGCATGACCCATATAGCGCCGATTCTTCCTGAAACTTTTCAATATTTCAATCCCCTTATGCCCATCATTACAATCGCTTAAATTCAAGCATGGACTCGTTTATTCTCCTTTTCTGTAATTCGAAAACGGGATATCTTGGTGACCATTCGCCGAACGGGGATGTTCCGCATGGGGAGGGAATAAAATATCTCTCATGGAGTTTTTCACATACCGTACACCACTTCCCGATATTCATGAACGCACACGGCACAAAACATCACTGATAGAGAAATGGCCACGGCAATTCGGATGATGGTGCGGTGGTTGAATCGCCTACTCTCTTTCCTTGACCGTCACGAAAAGATTGACGTTCGATTTATCGCGCCATACCAGAATTTTCAGCGTGGAGTTGATCGACGCTTTTTCCACTTCCCCAAGTAGATCGGAAAAGTCCTTAATCGTGGTATTATTGATTTTCTGAATGACATCGCCAACCTGAATGCCGCCCTTATCCGCAGGGCTTCCGGGAACCACCGCTCCTACCAGCGCCCCTTCGTTTTTCGGAAGACCTATTTCTTTTGCGTACTCTTCGGTAAACGGCACGATCTGCACTCCGATAAAACCGCGGCGTACCTTTTTGTGCCGTTTGAGCTGTTCCAGAACAATCTTCGCCTGATTGATGGGAATAGCAAAACCGATGCCCATATATCCTCCGCTGTTAGAATAGATCATCCGGTTGATGCCGATAACCTCGCCATCGATATTGATGAGCGGGCCACCGGAATTTCCGGGATTGATGGAGGCATCAGTCTGAATATGCGATTGAGACCCTCCCATCATGTCCACGTCCTTGCGCGCAACCGCGCTTACCACGCCAACCGTGAAGGTTTTATCAAGCCCGAAGGGGTTGCCGATGGCGATTGCCCAGTCGCCGACGCTCACCTTGTCGGAATCGCCGATGAACACGGGAGAGAATTTGTCTTTCGATTTTATTTTCAGAAGTGCAAGATCGGTCCTCTCATCCGATCCCACCACGTCGGCATCATACACCTTATCGAGCACTTTCACCGTCACTTTATCAACATTTTGTATCACATGATGATTGGTGCATACATATCCGTCTTTTGAAATAATGAATCCAGAACCAAGTCCCCTGCGCTTCTGGGTGCGCGGGCGTCCTCGATAGGGCATACCAAAGAATTGATTGAAAAACGGATCGTCGAAAAAAGGATGCGGCTGAATTTTTACCGTCTGCTCGGTGCTGATAAACACCACACGGTCATTGTAGAGCTCTGCAATTTTTCGAAATACTTTTTGAATTTCCCACGCTTTTGCATTTTCCGCGCTTCCCTTCAACGGAGAATCGCCCGCCTGTCCAAATGCTTCATTGCCGAAATCGCATCTGTTGAAAGCGACAATCGACACAAATACGATGAGAGAAAGTGCTGTAATTTTTTTAATAAAATTACACATGAATAATTTTTTCATCGCATAACCTTCCACAATACAAAAGAATTGAAATTCAGTTTTCTGAACTGATAACCTTCGAAATATATAAGAGTCTTTATTCTCAAATAAGTTTCAATTTTTTACTTTATTCCCACCGCTCTGTCAAGCACGATATTCAGCCGACGGGCAAACGCCGCGGGATCTTCAAGCTTCATACCCTCAACCAGCATTGCCTGTTCGAGAAGCAGCATACACACATCCGCAAATTCTGATTCATTCTCCACGCTTTCAAGCTTTTGAATAATCGGATGTGCAGGATTGATTTCCAGAATCGGCTTGAACTCCGGAAGATCGCTTTTCCCGAGCGTTTTCAGAAACGCCTGCATCTGCACCGTGGGATCGGAGCTATCGGCCACGATGCACGAGGGAGAATCCGAAAGCCGCGTGCTTGCTTTCACGTCCTTTACACGTTCACCGAGCGCTTTTTTGATGCGATCAACGAGCGGCTTTGCTTCCTTTTCTTTTTCCTTATCGCTCGAAGTCTTCAAGTCTTCGGCCGCGTCGCTTCGGTTGACCGACTTGAACTCAAAATCTTTATATTTGCCCGCCGCAGGAATGATGATATCGTCCAGATCATCGTCCATGATGAGCACTTCAATTCCCTTCGCATTGTACATCTCCAGAAGCGGCGATTGTCTGAGCGTTTTTTCATTCTGCCCGGTGATATAGTAAATCGCTTTTTGCTCCGGCACCATGCGGATTTCGTATTCGAGAAGGCTGGTATATCCTTCAACCTTTGTTGATTTAAACCGCACAAGTTTTAAAAGCGTTTCGCGGTTTTCATGATCGCTGTACAATCCCTCCTTCATGGGACGGCCGAACTCCTTCCAGAACTCAAGATACTTTTCTTTATCGGATTCCGCAAGCTTCTCAAGTTCCGACAGGACTTTTTTTACTGACGCCTGGCGTATTTTCCGCAGAATACTGTTCTGCTGTAAAATCTCCCTGCTCACATTGAGAGGGAGATCCTCCGAATCGATGACGCCGCGCAAAAAGCGCAAATACACCGGCATGAGATCCCTGTCATCGTCGGTGATGAACACGCGCTTTACATAGAGCTTCACCCCGGGACGATAATCGGCATAGTACATATCGAAAGGAGCCTTTTTTGGAATATAAAAAAGTGTGGTGTAGTCCATCGTGCCTTCAGCGTGCGTATGAATATAGTGCAGAGGATCATCGCTTTCGTGCGCAATGCTCCGGTAGAATTCAAAATAATCCTCTTCTTTGAGTTCGTTTTTCGATCTCTTCCACAAAGCTGAGGCACTGTTTACTTGTTCGGTCTTCTGCACGGTTTCTTTCTTTTTGTTCCCCTTCTCATCCCATTCAGCTTCTTCATAATGCAAATAAATTGGAAAGGGGATATGATTTGAATACTTCTTGATGATGCCGTCGATGCGCCAGCGATTTGCAAACTCCTTGCCGTTCTCATTTAAATGCAAAATCACCGTGGTGCCATGATTTTCACGCGCGGCTTCTTCAATATTGTACTCCCCGCGTCCGTCGCTCGTCCACCGAGAGGCCTTTTCTTCGCCTGCCCGTTTGCTGACAACCTCAACTTTATCGGCCACCATAAAAGAAGAGTAAAATCCAACGCCGAACTGGCCGATGAGGTTTGAATCGCGCTTTGCATCACCCGTAAGCTTTTCCAGAAACGCGCGCGTCCCCGAGCGTGCAATAGTTCCGAGGTTTTCTATGAGTTCCGTTTCGTTCATCCCGATGCCTGTATCGGCAATGGTGAGCGTAGGCTTTTCACCATCAGAAAACGAAATATCGATGCGCGGATTGAAATCAATCGGTTTATATGCTTCATCAGTAAGCGTAAGATACTTCAATTTATCGAGTGCATCCGACGCATTGGAAATAAGCTCACGCAGGAATATCTCCTTGTGGGAATATAATGAATGAATGATGAGATGCAAAAGTTGCGATACTTCGGTCTGAAATTGATGTGCTGGCATAACACAACCTCATAATTGATAAAATTGGGATGGGGGAATTAGCACTCATCAAATAAGAGTGCTAATAATAATATAGCATGAAAAGGAAAAATCGTCAAGGGGATTCTTAGAAAAAATACATGCACTCCTAAAGAATTGATTTTTCCTGCATTTCTATTGCCAGGCCTTGCTTACAAGCAGACCTCACATTTTATCCTCCTCAAAACATCATCATGAAGCCTTCAAGCTTTTCAATGCGACTGCATATCATTTGCAACACTTCATCGCTCGGAAAAACCGCACAGACCGTTAAGGAAATGAATGTACTGTGGCGGCTCGCTCTCTCGGTCACCGTTGCGCTCAGCCCGGATTCTGCACACAACTGCACGATGCTTTCACGGACAAACGGGATGTTTCGAAACACCGCCTTGAAGATAATCTCAGTGGGAAAATCGGGAAGTTCTCGCATATGCGCCTTCGCGTGTACGTTTTCATCGCATCCGCAATCGGAGCCATGGATATGAGCCTTTGAAGCATTACCGTTTCCATCTTTTACATTGCTCATTATTCCTTCTTTCACTTCCTCTTTCACAGGAAAGCTCTTTTCATTCAATATAGCATCCAATATAGCACCCCACGAGCGATTTTTCACAATTTCGTTCAGCGCCGAGGCCACACCTCATCTAGGGGCATTGCACATAAATTTCACCGCATCCGGAAATTCAGAAAGCACCGCATGTATCATCGAATTAAAAGGAGCTCAGTCTGACACCAGGCCACACATAGACGAAAATTTATTTCGCACGGCCATCACTGCAATCCCGTGATCGCCGATGCTTCCGCTTACGATAATGACATCCCAGGGATGAATCTCACGGCGCGGAACATCGTGTTCAACGACACCAATTCTGTCTGTATTGATGCAAATGAGATCTTCCGCACCTTCCCCTACCACTCTGGTTTCGCCCGTGATAATGCATAAGTACGAAGGGCCTGGATGGACGCATTTTGCGCTCGCGCAGAGGTAGCACCGCACGCGCATTTTCTGCATCGCATGCGATGCTGTATTCGCCCATTGATTTTATGGCAACAATGCCGCCTTTGCGAAGTGTTTCCAATGCAAGGCTCAGTACTTCATCCGTTTTGCATGTAATGATCATCCGAGACAAAAGACGAAAGTTCTCAAAAGATGTCGATAAATTGTAATTGACGTTCAAATGGCGGTCATTCATAGTGTTCATGAATGCGTTTTCCACCACGATAAACGGAGTGTAGGTATGTTTGATATTGTTGACCATGGTAACGGTATTTTTATTGTGAAAATGCGTCTGTCGGAAGTGCACACGCTCGATGTTCCCGAACTCAAAGAGAAGCTCCAGCAGGCAATCATTAACAAGGGTATCCGTAAAATGGTGGTCGATCTTTCAAGTGTAAAGATGATTACGAGCTCTGGCATCGGCATTTTCCTCAACATCAACCAGAGTCTCAAGTCCAATCTCCGTCTTGCATCGCCGAACACCGAAGTGCAGAAAGTACTGGAGTTAACAAAGGTCACCTCTGTCATCAAAGTGTTCGACACGATTGACGCGGCGATTCAAAGTTTTTAGCAATTATTCCTCTTTCTTTATTTTCTTGCAAGCTCACGCGGGACACGGAGCGTGATGTTGTTTCGCCTGAGAAACTCGCGATAGCCGTACACCTCATAGCCGGCATAGGTCATCTCCATTGCCCCCGTGGGACAATTATTCACGCACCCCATGCAAAATACGCAACTACTCCGATCGATACGATACTCGCGATACGATATCGCTCCTACCGGACAGGTCTCTTCACATTTTCCGCATTGGATGCAATTGTCCCTGTTGATCGCATGCTTCGATGCAAAAAGTTTAGTCCACCACGGCAAATCCATATGTTTTAATATCTGCCAGAAAGTGATGCGCGTGTCCACACGCACATCCTCCCTTCGTCTGACAATTGAAAGCGCCCGGCGTGCGAAAGCTCTCGCCGCTTCAAAGGTCGCCTCATTCGGCAGATCGCGGTAGCGGAGTATCCGGGCTTCGCGTCCGGAAGACCAGGTAGGCGCAAACGCCGACATATGGGAAAACATATCGATGCACAGCGGAAGCGCACCCCGCTCAACCAAACACTCCAAAAGTTCGAATGCGGTATTATGCTGATTATTTCCTGCTCCTCCGAAAGTGACAAATGTTGCAGCGGGAATACCATCTATGCGGGGAATACGGGAGAGCCATAGTCGGAAATTCACCGGCACGCGATAATAAAATACGGGAGAACCTGCGATGATGAGATCAAAAGACGGCAGCGAGGAAGCATCAAATTGACGATAGTCTCCCTCTGTTACCTCCAGCCCCTCCGCGCGAAGCACACAGGCAATAAGCTTTCCAATTGTCTTTGTATGCCCTGTCTGACTGAACCAGAAAACTCCTGCGCGGCGAGGATTTTCCGTCTTTAGCACCGCGTACCGAGGTGAAAGATGCGTACAGCCATCGATTAGACCTGTACCGATAAGCGCAAGAACTGCCCCTTTTTGTAGACACTCGCGTCTTGTTCCTTTCATAATTGAATACCTGTTAGTTAAATTCATTATAAGATAGCGTACGCTCTAAAACCAATTTTAAAAAGTTTTAATTTCTCCTCGCATCTCATGGGATGATAATGTTCTTCCTTCCATAATGATGTCCCTTTAGGGTGAGTCCGTCCCTTTTCGTTCTCTTATTCAAATAAGGAATTTGTTTTTCTCTTTCTTTTATGATGCCATATTTAACTCGCAATGTTAAATTAGAAATCATGCTTTGTAGCGTATGGAGTTTTTGCAAGTATATTATACATTTTCGAACTGTCCTTTCATGTAAATCACAATGTGTGCTTATTATCACGAGTGAGAATAAAAAGCATATCCGCTCTCATCTGCGGGATGAGGAATGAGAGGTACGATTTTTTATTTGTGGGGTGGGTTATTTTGTGAGCAGTATCTCCAAATCCGGCGGTACTCCCCACCA
>DYLV01000259.1 GCA_020721925.1 Leptospira biflexa | reverse complement strand
TATCGCAAAAAGGGCTTTCTTTTTTTACAGGTCTCCTTTATTTTACGCTATCAATCCTTTATGTCGTTGTCATTAATGTCGGTGGTCTTTTTTCTATTGAAGTTCAGAATTCTTCATTCCAATCTTACTCGCCTTTTTAAGTTCCAATGGCAAGACTACTTCTTTTTCAGAAACAGAGATAAGGATATGTTCCTTCTTTAATCTATCTTTATCAGTTAATATTATGCCTTTCCGCTGAAGGTATTAAATTTTAGAAGGCTGCTCAGTATTTCTCAGAGAGTGGCATCGTGAGATTGAAGGGTATTTGATAGCATGAAAAGGAGTAGTGTTTAGCCGATTATCGCAAAATACGTCAAAGACTTGCTTTTCGTGGCCAGCTCATTTTTTACTTGTTTCACCACCCGAAATCTTGCAAGTCAGTTGCGGGTGGTGAAAACCTAAAGCATCATTTAGATGCGGGGTTACCCGTTTGTGTGCGATGCAAAAGAATAATGCCTGCGGCCCCGGTAATGGCAAGGAAAAATCCAATAACCTGCGCCTGTGTGAGACCCAGAATCATTTCGGGATTGGTGCGGATAAATTCAACCAGAAAACGGGGAAGGCCATTTAAAATAAGATATAAAAAGAAAAGTTTTCCTGCGGGCCACTCCTTGCGCCTGAGTTGCATCAGAATGCCAAAAACTACAAAGGAAAAATATACCTCAAAAAGGGGTGTAGGATAGACTGGCTGAGAGGTCGGAACAATACCATTGGGATAGGAAGTGCCAAAAAATTGCATAATATGATACGGTTTGATGAGGATGCCGTAGCAGCCGTCACCGGCGACATGGCAGCCAAAGCGGCCAAAGCAGTATCCCAGCGCCATCGCAGGTGATGCCGCATCGAAGATGGTGAGCACGCTTACGCCGCTTTTGCGTATCACAAAATAGCTTACGATGAATGCAAGGAGAAATCCGCCGTATGCAGAAAGTCCTGCACCGGAAAAGATCATTTCCATTGGATATTGCAGAAACTCGTCCCAGTGTTCGAGAATATGGAATACCTTAGAGCCGATGATGCCGCAGGGAATTGCAACCAGAAGAATTTTATACGCAAGTTCCGGATCGATGTTGCGGAGTTTAAGCTCGCGTTCAAAGAGCAAAAAAGCCAGATAAAACCCCAGACCAAGCATAACGCCGTATCCGCCGATTGATATCATTTTATACTGAAAGAGAATTGGATACATAGAGACCTCGCATGAAATGGAATGATAACATTATTTTTGCGGTGAAAGAAACCAGAAGAGCATACATCACTTAGGCGCTGGATTGTCAAGGAAAAAAGAAATGAGCAACGCGATTCTATTTGCCTGTGAAATTCGGTTTTCTTTTTTCAAGAAATGCCTGCACTGCCTCGGCATGATCGTTTGTGCGGGTGGCCGCGAATTGGTAGTTTATCCCGGCGTCCACAGAAAGCTCTAAGGGGAGATTGGCAAGCTGGTTCATCGCCTTTTTGATGATGCCGATGGCTGCAGGGCCGCGTGCGAGCCTGCGCGCCAGCTTCTCCGATTCGGGGAGAAGTTCTTCCGGTTTTACCACCTTTTCTACCAGACCGATGCGCAGTGCCTCCTCTGCATCAATGAGTTCTCCA
>DYLV01000258.1 GCA_020721925.1 Leptospira biflexa | reverse complement strand
GGCCCGCAGAAATTATAACCTATCTGTTTTATTTCTATTATCTGTGCTGCGTATGTGCTGGCTTAGTGATTATTGTAAAAGTCCGCCGTGTATCTTCCCGTCCGCTTGTGAAAAAGCAATCGAGTATAATAATTTTTTCGGTCATTATCTCTCTCTTGCTCGGCTCTTTCTCCAGCATCATCATGCGGTATGCGGGCATCTACTCGGTGCCGCCGCTGGGTGATGTCTTTACGATTATTTTCGCCGCAGGTCTTTTTTATGCAACAGTTCGCTATCGCCTTTTTGAATTCAACCCGGCAACGGTTGCGAACAAAATTCTCGATACGATGACCGATGGTCTTCTTCTCATCGATACCAGAGGCCTGATTGTGGAATGCAACCCTGCTTTGTTGAAAATGCTGGGATATGAACATGACGAATTGCTGAATAAAAGATTTACCGCAATTATCCCTGAGCGCATTTTTAATTTAAGCTATATAAAAGAACTCCTGCGCAACGAATCTTTTGCAAACAGAAAAGGGAGTTTGCTTACAAAAGATGGCAGAGCCGTGCCCGTTCTTGCCTCTGCCGGAGTAATAAAAGATGAAGATGAAATAGCTGGCTTTGTGATAGTCGTTCACGATTATACCGATCTGGAAAATGCACAGATGAGGCTGGTGCGGCTGCTTGAAACCGCCAGATCGGTTCTTGACTGGCTGCCTTTTGGGGTGGTGACCGTTGGACGAGAAGGAAAAATCAGCACCGCGAATAAATATGCGCGTGAAGTAATAGGAATTCGCGGCGATGAGATTATTGGATTGGCTTGTGACAGCATTCTTTGCGGGGACAGAGGCATCAACTGCCCTTTTAAAACCCGGCAAAGAGAGGTGAAAAATATTGAAATTGAAATTTCTGCGCCGGGCGGTCGGAAAGTGCCAATTTTAAAAAGCATTTTATGGGTCAATTTGGATGGCGAAGATACGCTGATTGAAACATTCATAGATATCACCGAACTCAAACAGGCAAGGGATGAACTTATATTTGCAAAAGACGCGGCGGAAGCTGCGAATCGCGCAAAGAGCGCGTTTCTTGCGAATATGAGCCATGAGATCCGCACCCCGCTGAACGCAATACTTGGATTTGCACAGATTTTGAAGATGAATGAAAATGATCCAGTCAAAAAGGAAAAACTTTCTATTATTTTACAGTCCGGAGAAAACCTGCTGCGAATCCTCAATGATATTCTGGATTTCTCAAGGATAGAAGCAGGAAAAATTGATCTTTTTGAAATCGATCTCTCCATTGAAGAAATGTGCAGCGAAATTATGTCGATGTTCTCCATTCGTGCGGAAGAGAAAGGTATCGGGATTTCAGCAAAGAGATTATCGGGCAGTGCGCTTCCTCGAGTCCGGGGCGATAAACAACGCATCATGCAAATCGTATCCAACCTGATGGACAATGCCATTAAGTTCACCGAGGAAGGTTCGGTGATGCTTGAATACGGATTTGAAGAAGGAATGGTAGTTTTTCGAGTTACCGACACAGGTATTGGAATACCCACTGAAAAACAATATGCAATTTTCCAGCCCTTCGACCAGGTGGACCCGTCAATCACGCGAAGATTTGGAGGTACCGGGCTTGGATTGGCGATTGTCCG
>DYLV01000098.1 GCA_020721925.1 Leptospira biflexa | reverse complement strand
TTTTCTTCATGATTTCGTATAATGCGAGTCAGGGGATGCTTTCCTCCATCGTCGTCAATTTGCCGAGTGCAATCCAGACAGGGAGCCACCGGCAGGGAGATGTCGTGGTCTCAATAACAGAGCGCAATGAAATTTTCATCAATGAAAAGAAAGTTGCAGAAGAAAAATTGCTACATGAATTAAAATCAGTCAAGGAAACGTTGAAAGATGGAGCGGTGATTATTCGTGGCGATAAAAAATCGAATTATGAAACGATGGTGCGCGTTATGGACGATCTCAACAGGGCCGGGATACCGAAGTTCATTCTCTCTACGGTCAAGGGACGCCAATCCGCACAATGATGTGCCCGATATCAATGAAATCGTAGGTATACATCCCTGATGAAAAAAGCTATTTGTGCATTTATAGTGATTGGTTTAATAGGCGTCGTGCTCGCTGTCACCGGCGGTTCGACCGAGCCCTCGCGTTATGAAGGGAAAATCGTGCGGAAGATTGAATTTGAGGGCTTGCGCAATGTCGATAAAGAAGACATCCTCGACAAGATAGAAACTGCCGAAGGATATCCCCTTCGAGCCGAAGAAATCCGAAAAGACATTAAAGCAGTTTTTAGGGACGGGTGGCTTGAGAATATTAAAGTTGAGGTTGAGGAATTCCGTGATGGCGTCCGCGTGAAATTTATATGTACGGAAAGGCCGATAATTCGTAAGGTTGAATTTCGCGGAACTGACGCGGTAAGCGAGATGGATCTTGCTTCTGTGGTGTTAGTGAAGGAAAACGAGCCTCTCCGCTTGGACAACATAGAGAAAAGCGTAAAGCTCATAAAAAAGAAATACGACGATGAAGGGCTCTTCAATGCGGTTATCTCCTATGAAATAAAGGAAGAATCCAGGGAAGACAATAGTAAAAAAGTTGTTTTTAGGATCGATGAGGGAGAAGAGATACGCGTTGCGAAGATATCGATTATGGGCGCATGGATAATTCCCGATTCCGAGTTGCTTGGAATAATGGAAACGAGCGAAAGAGGGATTTTCGGAAGCGGCGGCCAGTTCAAAAAGGATGTGTACAATCAGGATAAGATGAAAATTCTTGCGTACTATAAAGAGAAGGGCTACCTCGATGCAAGTATAGTTGAAGACAGTGTGGAATACGAGTGGGAAAATCCGATTGAAAAGGAAAACAGAGCGATTTTCATCAATATCAAGGTTTCGGAAGGAGAACAATACTATTTCGATAAATACACTGTTGCGGGTAACAAGGTTTTTGAAACGAAGATTTTTGAAGAACTCTTCGAACAGCGTACTTCCGGTGAGGTTTTCAACTATACGTCTTTCCAGAAAGACATGCAGATGATGTCGCAGCTTTACGCGTCGAAGGGTTATATTTTTTCGCGCGTCATTCCGCGCAAAACGGTGACCGAAAAGGAGGTTGAAACTCCATCTGGAAAAATCGTTCGAAAACTCGTGCGAATTGATTTTGAAATAAAGGAAGGCGAGAAGGTAAAAATTGAAAACATTATTGTGCGGGGCAATAAGAAAACGAAAAAGCGCGTAATTGAGCGGGAAGTTATTGTTCGGGAAGGAGATCTCTTCGATGCATTCAGGGTTCAGCGCTCCCGTGAGAGAATCTTCAATCTTGGCTTTTTCAAGGAAGTAAACGTCAATGTACGTCCCGGCAGTCGGGAAGGTCTGGTGAATCTCATTTTCGAAGTCGAAGAGCAGCCCACAGGCACCATTTCACTGGGCGGAGGCTATGGCACCACTACCGGATTTTCCATTTTTGCCGATATAGCCGAGAACAATCTTTTGGGTAATGGACAGCGGGTGGGATTGCGCTTTGAGTATGGGCCGCTTCGCCGTTCGGTAACCTTAAGTTTTCTGGATCCGTGGATTGCCGAATCTTTATTTGATTGGCAGATTCCGCTGGGAATTCGCTCTTCCATATACTATATGCTCAATACGATACCCACCTCTTCAATGTTCCCAAATTCAAATACTGAAGCGGAATACCAGCGGCAGACGGTGGGATACACGGTGGGACCCTACTATCGTTTCTGGGACTTTTATGGTCTTGGCCTGCTATGGAATCAGGGATTTAAAAGCTATCTCAACCCCACCGGCAATGCCTCGGATGAAATTTTCATACAGGAAGCACGCGGAATTCAGCTGAAAAATACGCTCACCCTGTATGCATACAGAGACTCAAAGGACAACTACATGAATCCGACGCGTGGTATGCGCGCGGAAGTATCGGCGGCATTCACCGGAGGCACGCTGTTTCGTGGAGACGATCACTTCATAAAATACGATGCGGATTTATATCTGTACTATAGTCCGTTTACGCTTCCCTTTTTGCGCACTCATCCAGTGGTAATTGAGCTTCGCGGCAATGGCTCATTCATACGACCGCCCTTTCAGAGAAGCAAGGTGTTATCGATGCAGGATCCAGAGGAAAATCCCTGGATTGAGCCCGAGGACAGGCTTCGTATCGGCGGGCCGGAAACGCTCCGGGGCTGGGATTATTTCGATCTTGATTTTCCGGATTCGTGGAGAATTGGTCTTTTCCATAGGGTGCTCTATGGTGCTGAACTTCGTATTCCAATACATCCGCAAATTCTGTGGATGGCGTTTTTCTTCGATGCAGGCTCGCTATGGGCTGACAGTTTCTGGAAAAGCCATCTCATATCCGATTATCAGACGACGATTGATGAAGATATCACTGAGGGAGAAGTATTTGATATTCGCGACTGGCGCAACGTGGATGTAATGTCCTATTTCCGTTATTCGTGGGGTTTCGGATTTAAAATACAGATCCCGATGATGCCGCTTCGCTTTTGGTTTGGTCGTAAGCTCAAATGGGTAGGCCGTGAGGAAGGCTATTTCGAGCAGGTAAGTGATTTTAATTTCCAGTTCGGCATCGGCGATATGCGGTTTTAAAACAATCGACTCTGGAGATGGCGGTGTGAAGCGACACACGATCATCAGTGCCATATTCATTCTTATTTCCGGGAGCATGTTTTTTTGTGTTCCGCGATTGCGGCAGGGCGCCCGGATGCCGCAGATGGGCTATGTATATCTTCCCGCTCTTGTGGAATATCTCTCGAAAGGTGATCCCGCGGCTAAAGAGCTCGAAGTGAAAAAAATATCTCTTCGAAACTCAATCGATAGCGTTAAAACGAAGCTCGAGCAGGGCGATCCCAAAATTCCAGAAGCTGTTCTGCGCGGTGATCTCAAAAAATATGAACACGAGATGCAGAGGCTTTCCCGGCAGGAAGAAAAGATCAAAGCCGGCTATTACCGCACTATCGATAGTGCAATTGGGGTTGTTGCCCGCAGGCTTGGCATCAATTTTGTTTTCAACCGCGGTGAAGAGTTGCTGTATGCCGAAAAGGAATACGATATTACAGAAAAGGTTATTCATGAGCTTTCGAGCAGAAAAAATCGCACCTCTCCTCATTCTCGGTAGAAGTATGAGAAAATTATTCCGCGCGTCGCTTGTATGCCTGATTCTTCTTTGCATCTTCGTTTTGTCGTGTTCATCTCCGGAACAAACTCTTGTGCGGCGTGCCTTTCTACTATTTGATGGGAAATATGTCATTTTTGTGAGCAAGCCACGCTTTCGATTGTATGTATTTAATCGGGAAGGGCGGGTTTTGAAAAGCTATCCGATTGCGTACGGTCTCAATCCCGACAAAAAGGCGAAACTGTATCAGGGCGATGAGAGGACTCCGGAAGGAATGTACCATATTGTGGAAATCCTGAGTATGGATGCGGATCCATCATCCGAGCCGTACAGAAAACTTAAGAGGATGAACGGGATCTGGTGGCGCGCACGTGATGGCCATTATAAATTCGGCAATACACATGAAGATCTGGGTGATAATGCATACGGTCCGAGGTTTTATCTTCTCGATTATCCAAATTCGGATGATCTCAGCCGATACAATTGCGCACGGGCAGAAGGTGCGATTCCTCTAAAAAATGGAAAGCCATTGCCCCCGGGACATGGAATCGCAATACATGGCAATAATGATCCAGATTCAATAGGCCACCTTGCGACCAGTGGATGCGTCAGAATGTTCAACAATGACATCATAGAATTGGAAAAATATATCGTGCTTGGAACGCCGGTAATTATTTCACAGGATTGAACAAGAAACGATTGACATAATTAGCAAAATCGGACTTTTGTCGCACGGGACGAGTTCAATATTTTTATGGAGGAACAGTGGTGTTTATTTTTATAACCGATGCGTTTGCGCAGGCACAGAATGCAGCCCAGGGCCAGCAGGGTGGATCGCTTTTAACCGGTTTTCTTGTGCCGATGCTTGCAATGATCGTAATTTTTTATTTCATTCTCATCAGGCCTCAGCAGAAGAAGGAGAAGGAGCGGAAACAGCTCCTCGAAAGCATACAGAAGGGAGACAAGGTGCTTACGGTTGCAGGAATATATGGTGTGGTGGTAAATATCAAACCTGAAGAAAATATTGTGGTATTGAAGATAGCCGACAACACAAAAGTCGAGTTTGCAAGATCAGCAATACAATCAAAACTATCCTGAAGTGAGCGCTATGTCAAAACACGTAATCCGAATTGCATGGGTGCTTGTCTGGGCGGTTTTTTTCTGCCCCTGTATTGCCGCATATTCACAAACGGCTGACAATGCCGGAGGTGCCGTTTTGGAGCCGGATGATGCTTCAACGGGTAAGAATGTGCAAACGGATCAAAAGGGAGTGAAAGCGAATGAAGGGAAAGCCGTACGCAAAGCGGATATTGACGATACAAAATCCGGGAAAAGTCAGGAAACTGCAGAATCGCCAAGAGCAGCGCGTAAAAAGATGAACGAAAAATTGAGCAGCGCCGGTGGACTTCTGGATCTGACTCACGACGATTTTCTGTATCGTCGGATTCCCGACAAAAAATTTCCCCAGGCACCTTCAGGGGGTGGAGACGCGTTTCTTTCAGAATCTTCTGTATCTTCGGAAGAAAATACCGATATCTCGCAGAAGAAGGGTCTCTTTGGCTTGAGCGCCAGGGCAACTGATTACCTGGCGAAGGGTTTTTTGGTTTTTATTATTGCGATGATTGTAATTTTGTACCGTATGCGCTCGAAGTCCAGGCGAAGCGCTGTCCATAAAAGTTTTCGCTAATTGGCGCGCTGATGTAATGTATATTCGGCAAGTGCGTGTGATTCGAGCTTTATTATATTTGATTATTTAATGCAGTGCGGCAAAACAGCGGCAGGCCCTGCGCGATTCCATTAATAAGAAAGGTGAGTTCGATGACTCGAGGAGCCGTTTATAAGCTTTTGTTTATCCTGATGATAATTGCGTTTTCTGTCGTGCTTGTTTTGCCGACGGTTGGAGAACGTGAGATGACTATTTCACTTCATGAGGATGCGACGCCGGAGCAGATCGCCAACGTTGCGGATAGATATTCCCGCGAAGGGTATGAAGTGATTAAGAAAGAAAATTCCATCTCGGTAAAGGGTTATGGCCTCAACGATGCGGTGATGAACGAAGCGCGTACGTTTCCCGGTGTGAAAGATGTCAAATTCATTCCGCACTGGGCGGAGGGCAAACCAATCAGAGCGCGCAGAATAAATTTGGGATTGGATCTGCAGGGGGGGATGCAGCTGGTGCTCATCCCGAAGTTTGATGTACTCGAGCGCCGCATGGGGAAAACGCTCACCGATAGCGATCGTGAAGAGGTGAGCCAGCAGGCGCTGGAGCTTCTTCGCAATCGAGTGGACCAGTTTGGTGTGTCAGAACCACAGCTTCGAAGAAGGCAATCGGGCGCGATTGAAATACAGCTTCCCGGCGTCCGCGATCCCGAAGCAGTGAAGCGGCTCATTGGCACGACAGGTCGCGTTGAGTATCGGCTGGTGAACGATGAATTTAGCCGTAAAGCAGAGGAATGGCTACAGAATAAGCCGGAATTGAAAGAAAAGGGGCTTCCTCTGGAACCAGCAGAACAGCGGGCGCTGCTCGATCAGATCGCGAAGGATGTGAAACTGCCAGAATCGCTGGAAGTGCTCTTCTTCTTCGAGAGAATACAGAACACAAGAAGGCTGATACCCATACGTCCCATGGTGCTTGAAAAACAGCTTTCCCTGGCAGGGGATGATATCAGCAAAGCGTATCGCGCTTATGACGATTATGGAAGGCTTTGTGTGAGCTTTTCAACTACCACCGAAGGAGCGGCAAAATTCGCCGAGGCAACATCTCAGAAAAACCATGGCAAACGCCTTGCGATCGTCATCGACAATAAAGTGAGAAGCGCCCCATCCATTAATGTGCACATTACCACAGGACACGCGCAGATTCAGGGTGACTTTTCCGTAGAAGAAGTGGATACGCTGGTGAGCATCATTAAGGAAGGTGCGCTTCCGGTCGATCTTGAGCGCGCAGAGGAGCGAAGCGTGGGGCCCTCTCTCGGGGTTGATGCCATTAGGTCGGGATTTAAAGCGCTGGGGTTTGCCATCGCGGCGGTGTGCCTGTTTATGATTGTGTATTATAAGTTTAGCGGTGTTATTTCTGCATTTGGCGTAATTCTCAATATTGTATTCATGCTTTCCATCCTTTCCTGGCTCAATTTTACTCTCACGCTTCCCGGAATTGCGGGATTTATACTCACGATCGGGATGGCGGTGGATGCAAACGTCATCATCTATGAGCGTATCAAGGAGGAATTACAGAACGGGAAATCTGTAAAGCTGTCGATCACAGCAGGCTTTGAACATGCGTTCTGGACAATTGTCGACTCCAACGTCACCACGCTCATCGCAGCGTTCATCCTTTCCCAGTTCGGCACAGGGCCTATCAAAGGATTTGCAGTGACCCTGTCGATCGGCGTTATTTCCATTATGTTTGTTGCGCTGTATATTACCAGGTTTGTGTTTGAACTCATATCAATGAAGAAAAATTTGAAAAAACTGAGCATTTAACGGGAGATTTGCCGTGGAACGCACAATAAAATTCATGGAATACAGGTGGATCGGTTATTTAATCACGGTAGTTTTATTTATCGTGCTGATCGCAGGTACAGTCAGCCGGGGAGGTTTCAACTGGGGGATTGATTTTGCAGGCGGGTATAAAATAATTGTGAAATTCCCCTCTTCTGCACGCCTTTCCGAAATCCGTCAGGCGCTCGAGCATGCAGGCATCAAAGGGGAAGTGCAGCAATACGGAGATGAAATCAATAATGAATATGTAATATCAACCCGCCTTCCGGAAAGAAGAGGGAACGAACAGGTCCAGAATCAGGGCATATCGGATATTGAAAATGTCATTACAACGACATTTCAGGGTGCGCAAATCATTGGACGAGAGGAAGTCGGGCCTGCCATCGGTAATTATTTGAAAAAATCAGCACTGTATCTCATTGCATGGTGTCTTGCACTCATGATGCTGTATCTATCGTTTAGATTCGAGTTTCGGTTTTCCGTTGGTGCGCTTGTGTCTATCATTCACGATGTGATGCTATCGTTTCTTTTCTGTGGCTTTATTGGAATTGAAATCAATATACCCATCATAGCAGGCGTACTTACGATTTTTGGATATTCCATCAACGACACCATTGTGGTGTACGATCGCATCAGAGAAAATATGACCAATATGGCGAAGCATCCTTTTGGGGAGATCAGCAACAGATCAATCAGCCAGACGCTCAATCGGACTATCCTCACTACCCTTACCACGCTCATAGCTGTTCTTTGTCTGTACATCATGGGAGAGGCGGTGATCAACGATTTTGCCCTGCTTCTTCTCTTCGGTTTTACAATGGGAATTTTTTCAACTGTGTTTGTTGCGACCCCGGTAATTTACGAGTGGAAACGTCTAAGCGAAAAAAGCAAGGCGTGAACCGCCCTGCGCACAGTGGTTCGGTGCTATGTATTGTCGTCTGTTTTGCTTCGTGCCTTTTGGTATGGGAAAATGCAGCGGGACAGGAGCCCTATTCCCCCGAATCCCTTCTTGGCTTTGTTCATCATCTCTATAAAAATCAGGAATATTACCGTGCGTTTGTAGAACTCGAGCGCCTCGAGGTGTACTGGCCGGGGTATCTTGAGCCTGGAAGAATGCATGTGGCCAGAATGAATCTTCTAATGAAAGGGAAGCGGTACAACGATGTGCTGAAAGAAAAAATGGATATGACGCCGTTTTCGTGTGCGGATGCGATCTTCCATTTTGATGCGCTTCTGAATCTACAGACTTCACGCACCATGACTGGTTTTACCGGTGAGACCGTTGGGTATTGCAAGGATTTTTTTGGCCCTTTTTTCTGGAAGCGGAAATTCCTTTCGGCGGTTATGCGGGGAGATGAGAAAGAGGCATCGGACATGTTTTCGGAAAGCGTATTTCCCAAAGCGCTTGCCGGAGAGAAAGAAAAATTTCTTGGCATTATGGAAAGGGCGGATTGGCAAAGAGAAAATATGCGCGATCCGTATGTGGCGCTTTTCGCAGGGGTATTTCCGGGCCTTGGATATTATTACGGGGGGAATAAACCAACAGGTGTGCTTGCGTTCATCGTCATTAGCGCCTTTTCTTCGCTTGCAATTGCCGCATTCAGAACCGATAATGCCCCCATCGGGATAGTTCTGGGAAGTGCGACGGGTTTTTTCTATGGAGGAAGTATTCTGGGAGGGTTTTTAACTGCAAAGCGTTATAATGAACAGGC
The DNA here is from genome assembly GCA_020721925.1 of Leptospira biflexa. Taxonomy (GTDB): domain Bacteria; phylum Spirochaetota; class UBA4802; order UBA4802; family JAGODF01; genus DYLV01. The sequence continues at coordinate 2,239 of DYLV01000098.1, read as the reverse complement.
TGAAAAAAATTTTCTGCTCAATGCGATTGAAGATGCGGATTTGGAGACAGACAGGGATTTTATATTTGAAAAATACGGACTGCCCCGTTAATTGATGTCATATACAGGTGCCATGAATTCCAATAATTACATGAAACAGGCGCTTGAGCTTGCGCTTTATGGGATGGGAAAAACATCGCCCAATCCTTCCGTGGGCGCGTTGATTGTGCGCGACGGAAGAATCATTGCGCGGGGTTTTACCGGCCCATGCGGTACAGATCATGCCGAAGTGGTGGCACTCAAAGAGGCGCGGGGAAATGCGCGCGGTTCGGAAATGTACGTGTCGCTTGAGCCGTGCTGTCATTACGGGAAAACACCTCCGTGCACCAAAGCGATTATAGAGGCGGGAATAAGGCGCGTGCATATTCCTCTTCTGGATCCAAACCCGCGTGTATCCGGAAAGGGGGTCATGGCGCTTCGCGATGCAGGTGTGGAAGTGATATTCCAATCGGAATACGCCGGATATGCTGCGGATCTTATTCGGCCTTTTAAAAAATATATTTTGCGAAAGCGCCCGTTTGTTTTATTGAAGCTGGCGGTGACGCTGGATGGGCATACAGCGACGGAAACCGGCGATTCGAAATGGATATCGAATGAGTATTCGCGCCTTGTGGTGCATCGAATGCGTTCTCTTTGCGACGGTATAATTATTGGAAAAAACGCAGTCTGCGCCGACAATCCATCACTTACCGTTCGGTTTGAAGATTTTGCCGGCGAGGTAAAAGAAGAGTTTAGGGATAAAACCTTCCCGATTTCCGGAAATGATAATTTCATTTTGCAATCGCTTCTCAAAGCGGGCGATGATTTTTCTGATAAGCGCAATCCGATGCGGATAATATTCGGACTTCCAGAAGCAGCAGATAAGTCCGCCAGGATATTTCACGATGAAAATTACCTGATATTTGAAACAGAGCGGAATCGCCAAAAGCTTCTTGAGGGAAAGAATGATGCAGGTTTGATTAAGAAAGATTACGATGAAGGGAGGCTCGTTTTCCTTCCCGATATTTCTCCCCAAGAACGGATTTTCGCCGCTCTGGATGTACTGGGGGAAAGAGGGTTGTTGCTGACAATTCTTGAAGGGGGTGCGAAGCTTGCGGGTTCCTTTTACGATGCAGGAGAAATCGATCAGTTCGTTTTTTTTATTGCGCCGAAGATTTTGGGAGGAGGAAGGCCGGCGATAGAAGCGCGAGGGCCTGATAAAATAACAGAATCTTTGATATTGAAGGATGTAAGTACTGTTATACTTCGAGGTGACATTATGCTCTGGGGATATGCACGGGAATTTAATTTTGAAAGTTTATAAGGAAATATAATGTTTACGGGGCTAATTGAGGAAATAGGGACGATTCTGGAAGCTATAAAAAAGGAGGATGGCATTATTTTTGTAATAGGCGCTTCTGACGTACTGGAAGGGGCGAAAATAGGCGATTCCATTGCGGTACATGGTGCATGCCTCACGGTTACGGAGCTCGGGAATAATTCTTTTTCGACTTTCGCTTCAAAGGTGACGTGCGAAGCGACAACATTGGGGAGATTTGCGAAGAACAGACGCGTACATCTGGAGCGTGCATTGAGGCTTGATGCGAGGCTTGGCGGTCATTTAGTCCAGGGCCATGTTGACGGGAAGGGGGCGGTGACTTTGATTCGCCGCAGCGCCGGGGGGATGGAATTGGAAATTGCCATTTCAGATGAACTGATAAAATATGTGGTTCCACGGGGTTCTGTTGCAGTGGATGGTGTATCTCTTACGGTTGTATCTCTAACACAGAAGGGATTTATTCTATATTTAATTCCCGAAACACTCATACGTACCACCTTCTCCTCACTTTCTACAGGCGATGAAGTCAACATTGAAACCGATATTCTGGCAAAGTATGTGGAACGCATGCTTTCGAATAAAACCGAAAGCGATGATCGAAAGCTTTTGCGGAAATTAGAAGAAAACGGATTTTTGTAATATGCATATGTTATATAAATTTTTTTAAAAATCGCTTTCTTCTATAAAACACCAACAATGAAAAGTCTTTGAACACATACATTGTGCCCTCAAAGGGAACATACTGATAAAATTGCTTTTCAAGAATGCATTTATCTACTCATCCCTGTATCAGTTTATCCACAAAAAAATATTTTCCCTTAAAAATATTTTATCTTCTGGCTGATTTCATCGTATTAATGAGTAGAAGGATATTTTTTTTTA
>DYLV01000097.1 GCA_020721925.1 Leptospira biflexa | reverse complement strand
AAAAGCGGGAGGCGGATTTAATCTTAAAATAACTTTTCAGGCATCGAGCATCCCATCCAGTATCTCACTTACAAGTGGATCATCAGCCGGATTTGGCATAAAGCTCACGCTGGATGACGTTGAATATGCGCTTTCCGGCGCTGATACTACAATCACGCTCGAGTTTACCGGTCCCGATTCAAACGGCGTCTATACAATTACAGGAAGTGGCGCGGATGACACAATAAGCGTTGGTGGCAACAATTTAACAATAACTCAGATAAAGGCACGCTACGGGGGGCAATAATTGTCCGTTTCAATTTGTGCGTGTGAGCATGGGGTTTGTGCGTTTCTTTGACCGGTGCAGGGTGAGTGGGGTTTGTGCGATAATACATCGCCGCTTTTGTTGGTGTGCGCGTAGGATTGGTGATATCATGTAAGCTCGTGCGTGTGCGCAACAACCGTCGTATGGTGTATGAGCAGAGAAGTTTACTTTATTGAAATTCCTTTTATTTTGAGCGACTTATTGAAAATTTCAAGCAAATTTCTGGTGCTGGTAATTATCTTCATTGAGTTCACGATATATGCATAGTACAGAATGCTCAATCGCGTTTTTGAACTTTCATTCTGCACGCGCTTAATCTGCTTTTCGTCAAATTCATGAATCATGGCACTCAACGTCTCTATATGATCACGAAAATTCGTTAAGTCGATAATCCTATCGCGCTTGAGATTGCCTGCTGCGTCGGCGAGAAGTTTACAGACGGAGGATATTACTTTCTCAAGCTCTTTTACCTGCACTTCAAGAAGCCCCTTGTGGTTGTTGTGCACATGGTGAAAGGAGCGCATGGCGATATCGCGCTGACTTTCAGCAATTTCCTGCAAGTTGGTGATGAGTTGCGAATAATTTTTTGAAACCTTTATATCTTGCTGATGCAGAAGGCGCAAAGTCTTAAATATATTTGCGATGATGATGTTTGTCCAGTTCTGTATTTTTTTTGAATTATCCTTGGCCAGGCGAAGCTCAAATCTGTCATAGGTGCGCAGCCCTTTAAAGCTTCGCTGAAGAGAGGTTGCGATGTTTTCCAGAAGGATGCCTGTCTGTTCGAAAGACGTTTTTACTGCGATGACGTGATCTTTTATTTTCTGAAGATTATATACTTCAATGTATGTTTCATCTTCCAGCTTCGCTTTATGGCGGTGGTGATTTTTCCATAAGATGAACACCGAAAGAGCTATCAACGCAGCGAGAGCATATAAATTAAAGAAATACAGAGAAAGAGCGAAAATGAAAGAAATAAAAAAGGCTGAAAGGGCAGTGAAAAACCACCCGCCAATAACGGTGAGTACGCCTGAAATTCTGTATACCGCGCTTTCTCGATCCCATGCGCCATCGGCAAGAGAAGTACCCATCGCGACCATAAAGGTGACGTATGTGGTTGAAAGGGGCAGCTTGTAGGAGGTTCCAAGCGAAATGAGCGCACTTGATGCAATCATGTTTACTGAAGCCCTGACCATATCGTAGGCTGGAATTTCTCCATCGGGACAAATCTGAGGCTGGTAGCAGGTCATATCTTTCCGCGATGATATTTTTTGTAACATCTTATGTGGTATAATTTTTTTTATTCCATTCATCGCAGAAGTTCCAAAGAGAACAAGGAAACGAGCAAGAAAAAACGACTCAAATCGTTCATCGCCTTCCTCCTGCCTGCTGAGGTCAACTTCAGTTTTTGTAACGGTTCGCGCTTTTCTCGATAAAAACAGGGTGAGTGCCATCACAATGCCGGCGCAAAGGAGAATCAGAGTGTTCGTTTGTACAGATTCATTTAACGCGTTCATGGGCGCAGTGAGCGCATCCATGCTCTGGCGTGCAATTCCAAATGCGCTGAATCCCGCAAGCGGAACTCCAATAAAGTTTACAAGGTCATTTGCCGCAAATGCCATAGCGAGTGCAAATGTACCGGTGAGAATTATTGGTTTGAAAATATTTATGTTCGTGAAAAAAAGAAAAATTTGGAAAATAATGCAAGATGCAATAAAGGAAAATAAAAGGATTTGCATTGCGTGATTCTGTATCCATGAAACCTGTGTTGAAGTGAGAAATGAAGTTCCTTTTGCACCCTTAATCAGTATAAAATAGACCAGAGAAGCCATCCCGATCCCGCCCCAGATACCTCCATATCTTTTCATGGTGGTGTGATAATTAAATGTAAAAATCATGCGGGAAATAAACTGGGTAAGCAGTCCTACAGTAAAAGCAATTGCAATGGAAAGCAGGATTCCAGAAAGAATCGCAAGAACTTTCGCTGTGTTGATATAACTGACGAGCTTTGTGAGGCTCTCGCTGGCTAACAAAATTTTACATATCGAGATGGAAATTGAAGCACCGATCAGTTCAAAGATTAACGAAACGGTAGTTGAAGTGGGAAGACCGAAAGTGTTAAAATAATCCAGAAGAATTATATCGGTGATCATTACAGCCACAAAGATGATAATTATTTCTTTGAGGGTGAAGTATTCCGGTTGAAATATTCCTTTTCGTGCGATTTCCAGCATGCCGCTTGAGAATGTAACGCCTGCCAATATACCGAGTAAGGCCACAATAAAGATTACTCTTCTGGTCGTAACTCGTGAGCCAATGGAAGAGTTGATAAAATTCACTGCATCATTGCTCACACCCACAATTAGATCGCCTACTGCAAAAACGGCAAGAAGCCCAAGTGATACGATGACGAATACCATAAATCCTCTTATGATGATAACTGAAATACATGAGATTAATGAAAGAAACGATTTACGTCAAAAAAAATACGATGAGGGATTTTGTTCAAGAAGAAAACATAAAAAAATTGTTATTAATTTGTCAAGCTCGTGCTTGTGTACGTGCATTGACTTTCTTTGTCGGTGCTCACTTCTGAATTGTGCAGTGATGTGAGTTGGATTGGCAGTACACAGACCATCAAGTTGTCGAGCCTCTTCGGTTGGTGCAGACACTGAGGCGTGAATAAAGTGCGTGCTGGCTTTCTTGTTAACACGCTCCCTCGATTTGTGCAGAAATTTAAATCATTGTAATTTCGCACAGACCATTAAATCAACGAAATCGGTGCTCATTTGAGCAGCGATTTGCATCCATGTGAGAGCGCATAGACTTTCAATTCCGGATAGTAGAAGCAATTGTGGCAAATGCTTTACTTATTAAAGTCGTTAAAATATACTTTTAAAATAAGATCAATCTCCCTCGAAGATGCTTTCACTTTTTCTTTTTCAAGCGTTTCGGCTATTTTATCCCTGTTAAGTGAGGGATCCTTAAGCCTCAACTCTATCACGCGGTTGATGAGCTGTTTTTCTATGGGTGAAGGGCTCGAGAAAAATCCGGAATTGTGCAGCATGAGTGAAGCGGAGCGAAGTTTATAGAATTCATCTGCCAGACGCTGGTATTTCATTTCAAGCGCTTCAAGTTTTGTAAGAAGGTATTCCGGTTCTCTCTTTTTGATATATTCTTTTGGATTTTCAATCGCAGTCATTATTTTGCTGCAGAGCGCGTCTTCGCTTTCAAAGTCACCCGCAATTCGCACAAAGAGACGGTCGATATTGATGCGAAAATTGTATTGCAAAAGATAGGAGTAAGAAAACTGCATTCCAGAGGGCATATATGCAGCCAGTTCTTTCCCACCGTATGTGAAACTTTTCGGCATTATGGATATTTCAAGGCCGCCCTGCTCATAAAAAAATTTAATGGAATTGATTTTGAGATTTTTCCATTCGCGAAATCTGCCATGAAGTCTAACCACGCTCTGCAGCATGGAATCATCGGGCTTGGTGGTATAGCTCAGAGAAAAAGGATTTTCTTTTGAGTCTTTCAAAAGGAGTTCGGCCTTGCCATCCTTTTCGCCTTTTTCGACGATGGTAATTCCACTTGAACCCCAGTCGAATGCCTGAAGCTGGATTGCGTACAACACTGCGCAGAGTATGAAAATTTTTTTCATGGCTGCTCCTTCTGGTACTTAATAAGGATTTTGTCGAAAGGTCGAAGCTTTTTGTTTTCCACAAGCTCCACCACGTGCGCGAGTACGTCAGTATCGGTCACCACAAACTCGAGCTTGCCGATGTATTCGTCGTCATCGCGGAACACAAGGCCGAAGTCTCCTGTTTTCACAGAGTGAATTCTGGAAAGCTGTACCCGAACGGATTTCGCATTGCGGGGATCAATCACAAAACCGTTTTCGGGATAGAGAGAGCTGTAGTATTCAAAGGCATAGCGGTAATTCTGTATGATGCGGTTCTTTCGAGCGATCGTATCAACAAGCGATTTCCACAATCGTTCGTAGTCATCCGCCACCTTGCGCGAAAGAAAATTCATAGAGCTCAGCGTCGGGGGTACCGAATTTTCATATGGTACCTGCAGCATTCGCTCAAGTAATACAAGAAAATTTTCGTGATTTTGACGCAGGCGTTCAAATTCAGATTTACTGAAAACTTTTTCACGAGCAAGAAGTTCCTGATATGCGTGAAGGCGGGGTATTGATGAGCTGTCGCCCTTTGATGTCGCCAGAATTTCCGGAATTTTACCCGATTTAATAATGGGATTATATTTCAAAATGAGCGCATCGATATAGCGTTTGTAGTATTCCTTCAGTTCTCTGATTTCTCTCTCGTACGCTTCCCTCTGCCGATTCATCTTTATGGAATACAGCTTGTCGTAGTTCCCCATGATGGTTTCGGCTTTCTGAACATTGACCTTCATGTCTTTGCTGATTTCGGTAATTTTTTGGTTAAGCTCGGCTATTTTTTTATCGCGTTCGTCAATTTTCCGCTGGTATTCCGCTCTGATTGATTTTATACGCGAATTTTCTTTTTCCTTGATTTTTGCTATGCGGGCATTGGTCTCGCTCTGGGGCAGATGCATCGCAAGCACCGATTCGCGTTCGCGAGAAGCGTCGCTTTTCGCTGAAAGGATTTCATCCTGCATTCGGGCGCGGAGATTTGAAAGCTCTTCGCGCACGGAGTTCAATTCATTTTGATACTTGCTTGCGCCATCGAAAAGGTCGCGCAACCTCAGGTCTTCAAATTCGGTAATTTCCACCTGTGTTTCGCCGCGGAACATTTCGATGGCTTTGGAGAGTGCATACGTAAATGCTACGATGAAAACAAGAAAGAGCAATACCTTCAGCGCGAAGAAGAAGCTTCGGTTCTTTTTTGTCTTTGCAAATTCCTCATTTAGCGAATATACCTGCTGCGGCTCATCCGGTTTGAGCTCGTCGGGGAGAAATACCTCTTTGCTTCTCTGTACGATTTCGTTTACTTTGTTTTCATTTCCCATATGCCGTTCCATCGTTTGGGACATTCATAATTTTTCGTGCGATCCTTAAAGACATCTGCCATGGGCAGTTTGCATTTCGCGAAGTATTTGTACGCCTTCTTCCATTCTCCGCTGTAATATAATTCCAGCCCCTCATTGAAATTCTCCACATCTGATTTAATCTTCTTTGTGTATTGTGATTCGAGGATCGGCCAGAATATTTTCTTGCCCACGGTTTTCCCTTTGACCTGCACCGTATCGAGCTCGATGAAAACAATGCCGTGGTTCTGAACATTTTCTTCGATATCCTGCTTCACATATTCGGAGCAGATAACCGGCACGCGGTAGATTCGTGTGAGCCCTTCAAGCCGTGAAGCGGAGTTTACGTTATCGCCGATTACGGTGCTGGTCATCCGCACATACGAACCGATAGTGCCCCAGAATACCTCACCGCCGTCAATGCCGACCCCCACTTCAAGGAGCACAGCCTTATATACGTTTTCCTCTTCGGGGAGCAGATACCCGCGCTCTGCAATGACGCGTTCCTTGCGAAGCTCCATCTTCTTGCGTAGTGATTCTGCGACTTCCTGAATACGGTAGGCAGAAAGAACCGCCTGCAACGATTTATTTGAGGTGGATTCTTCGAATACCCCGTACACCGCAAGAAGCGCATCGCCGATGATGGATCCGATGACGCCATCGTATTTTACAATTTCGCGGATCGCGCGATCGTAGTGCAGGTTGAGAAGCTTGATGATATCGTGACCTAACATTTCGGTGATGAAGGTAAAACTCTTTATATCCGAAAAAAGCACGGTGAGCTGTTTGGGCGCGCCTTCAAGCATCACCTGGCGTTCTCGGTATGCTTTTATGGCAATATCTTTATTGGCGAACTTTCTGAAAATATTTACAAGGTTATTGATGGTGCTCGAAAGTGAGTTGAACGCAACACCAAGGTAGGTGATATCGTCGTTCGGCGCGTCTTTGAGGTCGATGAGCTCGAGCTGTTGGTTTTGTACCATCTTCATGATGCTCGTGGTGATAATTTGAAGAAATCGCACAATGTATTTTAAAAATCCGATGCCCACAAGTGCGCTTATAACCGTGAGAACGATGATAATGATGCTGATGTCGCGGAAGATTGTCCTCGTGCTCTGATAGAATTCATTTTCCTCTTCCGCGCGAATGAGGAACATATCCCATTTTTTGTTATATTTGTAAATTCCAATATATTGCTCATCGTTAAACTCGAAATTGATGAAACCTTCCGCACCGCCGGCGCTTCCCTGGCGGATCATTTCGTTGAGAGTTTTGCGGTCGCTGAACTTTTCAATTTTTGGCACTTTAAGCGATGATTGAAATGCAAGCGCACCGTCCGATTTTACTGCTAATGCAACTGCTTTTTCGCGCTTGAGGAGATGTACGCCTTTCGATTGCATGCCCTCGATGGCGCCCTTCATGTCTCTGTTGTACTGGTATATTTCGTACTGGGTGTTTGCAAAACCATACAGATCGCTGAGGTCTTTTGCCAGAAGCTGTTTGAGAAGGTTGAGCTGTTCGGTTCGATTATAGATGAGGTTGACGTAGTTTGAGGTGAAATTTGATATGAGAATGATTAGCGTGAAGATGAGGATAATTTTTGTCGTTACGGGGAAAACTCGTGTCTTGTTGATTTTTTTCCCAATAACAGCTTCAAGAAGTTTTCTCATGATTGGCCACTCGGAAATCAGATATTGTGCCGTATGGAAGCCGCGTGCGTCTTTTATAAACAATGCGTTCAGTTTTGCAAGATATTTTTACTAAAATGAGAAAAAATTAACGATTATGTAACATGATAGTCAGCGTGATAAATATATAATACATGACACGAATCATACAATTTTTAAACCTCTCAAAAACTCCTTTCATCCGCACTCTCGATACCATGGGAAGCGGTATTTTGTATTAATTGTTATTGTGCATACACGGGACTATTCTGTTTGGGAAGAATATTTTTAGAAATTCATTATGCAATAAAAGAGCGGTCCCAGTCCTTCCAGACGGGGTCAAATCCATGCTGCATGATGCTTTTCGCGACTTCAAGGGGCTTGCGGCGGTCTTCAATTTCGAATTGCTTCCCCGCTCCTTCCGGATTTGAATAACCGCCCGGCTCCGTGCGGGAACCCGCGCTCATCATTGTGATGCCAAGCGGGATGAGATGGTCGCGCAGCGCTGCCGGTTCGCGCGTGGAAAGCACAAGCCCCGCATCGGGTAAAATAAGCCTCATTGCGCAGATGAGATGCACCAGGTCGCGGTCGGACACGGGGTGTGGAGTTGCGAAATCGCCCTCCGCGTGCCGAAGGCGTGGGAATGACACCTGAATCTGCGAGCGCCAGTAGGTTTCGGTGAGGTAGCGTGCGTGAACTGCGGTAAAGAAGCCATCGATGCGCCAGCTGGAAAGGCCTAAAAGCGAACCCACGCCAAGCTTTCGAAGCCCCGCACGTCCGGCGCGGTCGGGCGCGTGAAGACGCCATTCAAAATCCCGTTTCGGACCGGCGGGATGTACTGCAGCATAGACATCTCTGTCGTACGTTTCCTGATACAGGGTGAGACCGTCGACTCCGGACGCGGCCATAAGCGCGTATTCTTCCTCTTTCAAGGGATATACTTCTATTGAAACGGAGGAGAATTTGCCGTGAATCCGAAGCCCGATTTCCGCGAGCGCATCGACCGGAAGTTTTCCCCGATGCTCACCGCTGACAAGAAGAATATGGCGGAACCCTTCTCTATAGAGAATTTCCGCTTCGCGCATGGTATCTTCCAGAGTAAGAGTGATGCGTGTGATTGTATTGTGAATATTAAATCCGCAGTAGCGGCAGGAATTCGAACATTCATTGCTGATGTACAGTGGCGCGTAAAGCTGAATGATATTGCCGAAGCGACGACGCGTGATGGCATATGAAAGGCGTGCCATTTCTTCTAAAAACTCATCTGCGGCATGGCTGAAGAGCGGTAGATAGTCGACAAGCACATCGCCCGATGCGACTTTACCAAGCGCCCGTTCTACCTCTGCACGTGATGCATGCTCTATTGCTTCACGGACATGATGATGGTCATAAGCACTGAAAATGTCGATAAAGCTTTTCATCGCAAAAAACCGGTTAGCGGGCTTGATGCTGATGCGGTGGGAAGTGCAGCCGGTTTGCCGGCAAGAAATGCTTCGCGTCCGGCCTCAACCGCTTTTCTCAATGCCCGCGCATATAGGGCGGGGTTTCCGGATGTGGCGATGGCAGTATTTACCAGCACTGCATCCGCCCCGATTTCCATCGCAAGTGCCGCGTCCGAGGGTGAGCCGAGCCCCGCATCAACTACCACCGGCACTTTTGCCATTTCAATGATGATGCGCACATTATCGATTGTTTTAAGCCCCCTGTTCGAGCCGATTGGTGATCCGAGCGGCATCACGGTGGCGCATCCTGCTTCTTCAAGATGCTTTGCAAGAATAGGGTCTGCATTGATGTACGGTAACACAGTGAAGCTCTCTTTTATTAAAATTTCTGCCGCTTTGAGCGTTTCAACTGGATCGGGAAGAAGATAGCGTGGGTCAGGTGTTACTTCCAGCTTTACCCATGCGCCTCCGCCCATTTCGCGGGAAAGCCTGGCGACGCGCACTGCTTCAGTGGCGTCACGTGCGCCGGAGGTGTTTGGTAAGAGCTGAATGTCTTTCAGCGAATGCACTGCGCTGAGAAGCTCATCTTCCGGATTGTCCAGATCGACACGGCGGAGGGCCACCGTGACCATTTCGCTGCCGGATTCACGAATGGCCTCAAGCATCGTTTTCACTGACGAAAATTTCCCCGTGCCAAGAAAAAGCCGTGAGGTGAAGTGCGTGTCGGCGATGATGAGCGGGTCAGGGTGCGTATTTTTTTCTTTCATTTCAGCAATCCTGTATGCGATATTGCGTGGAAAAATTCAATCATGCCCATTGGCTATTTCTTTCCCGTGAATGGCTTGAAAAGTTCCATGGGGATCGGGAAAAGCGTCGTTGAATTGTTTTCGGTCGCGATTTCTCTGAGCGTCTGAAAATACCGTAACTGCAATGCAATTGGATGCCTCTCCATCAGCTCGGCGGCCTCGATGAGTTTTTGCGCGGCCTGGAATTCTCCTTCCGAGTTGATGACTTTGGAGCGGCGTTCACGTTCCGCTTCGGCCTGCTTTGCCATCGCGCGCTGCATTTCCTGGGGAAGATCCACATGCTTCACTTCGACGAGTGATACCTTAATTCCCCATGGGTCGGTCTGTGCATCTAAAATGTTTTGAATTTCAAGATTGATGCGTTCACGGTCGCTGAGAAGATCGTCGAGTTCTGCCATGCCTAAAATACTTCGAAGCGTGGTCTGCGCAAGCTGGGATGTGGCATACATGTAGTCTTCCACTTCGGTAACAGCCTTGTTCGGATCAACAACGCGAAAATACACCACCGCGTTGACTTTAATAGAGACATTGTCCTTTGTGATTACATCCTGAGGTGGCACATCCATCGCGATGGTGCGAAGTCCAATGCGGACCCATTTATCGATGATCGGAATGATGAGCACGATACCGGGTCCTTTCGGCCCCCGGGGGGGCTGAAGCAGTCGCCCGAGCCTGAATATCACCGCGCGCTCGTATTCACGGATGATTTTCACCGATGATGCGATTGCGAGCACTGCAAGCACGAGTAACGTCAAAACCATGTTGTCCATAACGACCTCCTGTAATTTTACATTGATATATGATGACAATCAATCGATTTTCCGCACGTACAGTGTCATCCCTTCGACTTTTTCCACGATAACCGGATCGCCTTTCGCCAGAAGGGTATCGCTTTTCGCGATCCAGATTTCGCCATGCACCTGAACCTGTGCTTTTGCACCGCTGATTTTTAGAACGATTCCCTTTTCTCCGATCATTCCTTCCTGGCCCGTGACCACTTTGCCTTTATGCGCCAGTAGCGCAAGGCGGATGAGCACAAAGACGAACAAAAGCACAAAAATCCCCACGCCGATGATGGTCGGCCAGGGAATGGAAAAGCCGGGAAGGGGATTGTCGAAAAGTATCATGGAACCCACCACAAAAGAAAGTATGCCCGCAACGGTAAAAAGCCCATAGCTGGTAAATTTCAACTCAAGAATGAACAGCACTACTGCGAGGACAATCAGCAACACGCCGATGAAATTTACTGGCAGCACGCGCACGGCCATGAGGAAGATGATGAATGCGATAACGCCCACCGCACCAGGCACGATCATGCCCGGATTTTTAAACTCCATGCCGATACCGATGATGGAGATGATGAGCAAAAAGAAAATAACCTGCGGGTCGGAGAAAAAATCGAGCATCTTTTGCTGCCAGTTCATCGGATATTCGCGGGGGATTGAAGCTGTAGCTTCAATTGTGAAGATGCGGGAATCAATTGCAATCCTTCTGCCGTTGATTTGACGTAAAAGGTCCTGCATGTCCTGCGCCACGATGTCGATTACCCCTGCGCGGAGCGCTTCAATATTGGTGCTGGAAATCGCATCGCGCACGGCGCGCTCGGCCCAATCGACATTTCGTCCTCGTTGCTGGGCAATGCTTCTGGCGTAGGCGATGGAATCGTTCATTATTTTTCGCTTCATCACTTCATCGCCCGCCTTCTCTTTGCTCGAAAACATATCGAGTATGTTCATCGGGCTCATTGCGCCGATGCGGGTGCCGGGAG
>DYLV01000257.1 GCA_020721925.1 Leptospira biflexa | reverse complement strand
TTTGTTGGAACATCCACTATGATCCGGCCGGACTGCCCCGTTGAGGGGATTGAGACCAATTTCTGGATAAGGGAATGGAGATGAAATAATTCAGATCCGGCCGGACTGCCCCGTTGAGGGGATTGAGACCCGTTCACACGGATCACATCGCCACACTTCAGCTCAATCCGGCCGGACTCTCTGTTTTTGGCGCCATAAAATCGAAATATGAAGCATGACGAGACTCTAAACTCACTTAAACTCGCTCGAGAAATCGCAGATGCTGTCGATAAAGGCAATCATCGAGCGTTAGAAAAGATCGCTTATCTCGACCCACTTTTTCGTGATTACGCCAAAAAACATGTGTATGCGGGATTGAATTGGGACGATATCGTTAATGATTTCTGGAAAGAAGAACTCATCAAAAACAATGTCATAAAAAAATACCGTGGGGATAACAACGCCTCACTTTGGCAGTTTCTTCGTACAGTTTTGCACTATTATATCCTTACCCGAAATAAGATACATAACAAAAGTATAGAATTCATATGTAGTCCGAAAGTTATTGAAATAAAATTATCTCCAAAATGCCCCCGTAATTATGTCACGAATCCGGAAAATCCGGAGACTGAGGGCGAAAATCTTTCTTTTGGGGAGGATGATAAATGCGGAAAGGGAGATGATGATAAAGAAGGCAAGACAGAGGGAGGCAAGAAGAAGTACTATACCAAGGAGCAGTTTGATTTCTTGGGGTTTCACACAACTGGAAAATCCCCTGAAGAAATAAATGAAGAAATAAAAGCAGAAGAAGACGAGTCGAAATTTAGGGAGATTTATTCTGAGACGTTCAGGCAATTTGAGAAGCTTTGGACAGATGACGCCGAGCTTTATCGTAAGCGGGCTGAAGGCAAATTATATAGGGATATTGCCGCCGAAAGAATAACTCAGGCAGATGAAGAAAGAATACTTCAAGAAGAAAATAGAATAAAAAAACAGTTCACGCGGGAAAGAACGGGCAGCCTTGCCCGTTTTGAAATTCTTCTCGAAAGAAACCTGCTCATACGTAATGTCCGCCTCATTTTTGAGGGAAGTCGAACCTATATTGTCGATACCATCATCGACGAGAATACGAAAAAGCGATGTAAGGAGCTTATAAATAAAGCGCTGCAGCGCCTTGCCGAGAAAGATTCATGTGCCGCTAACAATGCCGAATCTCAGTTGAAACAATTATCTGTCCCCCAGATTGCTCTGCTTCTAGGAGTCAAGTGCGGCAGAAAACTGACCGGCAAAAAGGGAAAAAGCGATGCAATCCAAAAAATGGAGGTCATCTTCGATAAAATTCTTTCAGAAGAGAAGGTCATGCTGACAATAGATAAGGGACTTCCGAAAATAAAGGACATCCCAAGTTGAGCGATTTCGGCTGTAACCTTTCGTCATGCCTGCGGAAGCAGGCATACAGCGGGTGTGCGAGTTTCTTGGATTCCGGCCTGCGCCGGGATGGCGAAACGGAGATTTTTTCCGCAAGTTAGGGACATGAAAGTTGTCACCCAGGCCCGAAAGCGATCGACTAATAGATTAAAGGGAACCTTTCACCCGATGGCTGTGTTGCTCGTCGGTCAAAAATACTCACATACATGGAGTATGCTCCGCTTTTTGACCTCCTCGCGCCTTGCCCTCGA
>DYLV01000096.1 GCA_020721925.1 Leptospira biflexa | reverse complement strand
GGAGGGAACTCAAAGTGTTTGGCAACGGCGTGAATATTGACATTTCGGTTGCGGGGATTCTCTCTTTCGTGGACGCACTTAATAAGCTTGAATATCGTAAAAAACTAAACGGAATCAAAGAAAAAGCAGAAGCAACGCTTTGAGATTTTCACTGTAAATAATAAAATGAAAGAGGATGACTGAACTGCCATCCTCTTTTCTTTATGCTCTTCTATTCTGAAGCTTGAACGCTTTCAAGGTGTTTGAAAGAAGCATGGCAATCGTCATCGGCCCCACACCGCCCGGCACCGGCGTAATTGCGGATGCTACTTTCGATACCTCATCAAAATTCACATCACCTACAAGTATTGTTTTCGAAGGATCATCCGGATCGGCAATTCGGTTTACACCCACATCAATCACCACCGCGCCTTCTTTCACCATGTTTCCGCGCACAGTGTTTTGTTTTCCGGCGGCAACCACCAGTACATCAGCCTGGCGGGTATAGTAGGCAATATCCTGCGCTGCAGTGTGGCACACCGTCACCACGCAGTTGGCCATTTTGTTCTTCTGAACCATCATGTTCGCAAGTGGTTTCCCGACAATATTGCTTCGACCTACAATTACAAGATGTTTGCCTTTTAAATCGTTAACATGGCGGTTGATAAGCACCTGACAGCCAAACGGCGTACAGGGATAAAAACAGTCCTCATCGCCGATAACCACTTTTCCCACGTTCACCGGATGGAATCCATCGACATCTTTTCGCGGATCTATTGCATTGATGATTGCGCGTTCGTCGATATGCGACGGCAGGGGGAGCTGCACAAGAATGCCGTTTACATCCGGTGAAGCGTTGAGTTTATTGATGAGCGAAAGAAGCGCTTCCTGCGAAGTCTCTGCATGAAGAAGGTGCTGATACGATGCGATACCCACCTCCTCGCATCCCTTCCTCTTCATGCGAACATACACCTGAGAGGCTGGATTTTCACCCACAAGCACCACCGCAAGTCCGGGGACTTTGCCGCTTTTCTCTTTCAACATTGCAACTTCTTTACAAATGCCATCGCGAAGCTCCGCCGCTACCGCTTTTCCATCAATCACTATCGCCATTTCCTTTTCCCAATTGTGGTAATGTAACTAATCCAATCCAATCCAGCCAATAGCGCCATGCGTTTTGTGTCAAATAATATGCAAAATGAAAGAGAAATTCGCTCATCAATTATTCGCACGCATCTGCTTATAGGCATTAATAAGCCCATTGGTCGAAGCATCGTGCGATGATACTGCTGCATCGCTTCTCAGTTCCGGCAGAATCCTGCCTGCAAGCTGCTTTCCGAGTTCCACACCCCATTGATCGAAGCTGAAAATATTCCATATCACGCCCTGTACAAAAATTTTATGTTCATACATCGCAATAAGCGCGCCCAGAGATTCAGGAGTGATCTTTTTCACAAGAATAGAATTGGTGGGCCTATTTCCTTCGAAAACCTTAAAGGGGGCAAGGCGCTTTACTTCTTCATCACTGAGTCCTGATTTTTTCAATTCATCCTCCGCCTCCGCACGTGTTTTGCCATTCATCAATGCTTCCGTCTGAGCGAAAAAGTTTGCCAGAAGCTTTTCGTGATGATCGCCAATCGGATTATGACTTATCGCAGGCGCAATAAAATCACACGGGATAAGCTTCGTCCCCTGATGGATAAGCTGATAGAATGCATGCTGCCCGTTCGTCCCGGGCTCTCCCCAGATGATCGGCCCTGTTTGATAGCGGACTTTTTCCCCATTTCGATCAACGCTTTTGCCGCTGGACTCCATATCCCCCTGCTGGAAATATGCCGCAAAGCGATGAAGATATTGATCGTATGGCAATATCGCAAAAGACTCAACCCCAAAAAAATTATTGTACAAAATTCCGAGAAGTCCCATGAGCACAGGAATGTTTTTTTCAAACGATTCATTTTTGAAATGATTATCAATCTCATGGGCTCCCTCAAGCAGTGAAATAAAATTCTCGTATCCGATTGTACACGCGATTGAGAGGCCGATTGCCGACCAGAGGGAATATCGCCCTCCAACCCAATCCCAGAATCGGAACATATTTTTTTCATCGATTCCGAATTTTTTCACTTCGGCTGCATTCGTGGACACTGCCACGAAGTGTTTTGACACGTGAGCCATATTACCTGCTCTGTCCAAAAACCATTGGCGTGCACTGTGGGCATTTGTCATCGTCTCCTGCGTGGTGAACGTTTTCGATGAAATGATGAAAAGCGTGGTTTCCGGCGATATTTTTTTTAGAGTCTCCGCAATATGGGTACCATCGATATTCGAAACGAAGTGCGGTGTGATTTGCTTCCAGTAAGGGCGCAGTGCCTCCGTTACCATCACGGGGCCAAGGTCGGAACCGCCGATGCCGATATTCACAACATCTGAAACGGGTTTGCCGGTAAAGCCCTTCCATTCCCCTGAAAGCAGGCGATCCGTAAAATTTTTCATCTGTTCAAGTACTGCATTGACCTCGGGCATCACATTTTTTCCATCAACAAAGATAGGGATATTCGCACGGTTTCGAAGCGCAACATGCAACACTGCCCTGTTTTCGGTTTCGTTGATTTTATCACCGGAAAACATCTTTTCTATTGCCTGCCCAAGCTTCATTTCATTGGCAAGAGATATTAAAAGCTTTATTGTGTTTTTATTAATGATATTCTTTGAATAATCAAAAAGAATATCGCCACAACGAACTGAAAAATTGTGAAACCGATGCGGGTCTTTTTTAAAAAGCTCGCGCATATGCATCTTTTTCAATGTTTTGCAATGCTCTTGAAGCTTTTTCCATGATTTTGTTTCACGTGGATTTTGTTTATACAACATACAGCCCCTCCCGCATTGTGTTTATTTCACTCCCCTATCATACATCGTCAGACGAATTAGCCTCTTACGCATACCAGATCTCTTTCAACAATTTTTTCCAAAAAAATTTTTATTATTACGACATGTGTATCGTATTAATTATAGAAACGCATTTATTGGAGGAAGTTATGAAAGTACGAACCACCTTACATCTTGATATTGAAACTGCGCAAAAATTGGATGCCGAAGCACATTCCCGCGGACTTTCGCGCACGCAATTTGTAATATTGTTGGCCCATCAACTCATGTACCATAACAAAATGCATGCTTTTAAACTGAAAACAACTAAATATCAAAACCGAAATCAACATGTAAAATGGAAAAATGTACATATTTCACTCGATGTGATGAATTATTCTTTTATGATAGAGATGAGGTGTCTTTATCGGTTTTCGGTTTCTGCGCTTATTGCGATGGCACTGCATACATATTTAGACCATCAAAATAAGACCACTTCCAGCAAAAAATTGCCTCCGCCTCTGGATAACTATCACTTTAGCGGTCGATTATTAGTATTCAAAAAAATTGGAATGTCAATATCCTGGAAGCTGTACTGGAATTTGCCGAAAAAGCTACAACGGATAATACCCTAAAACCCTTTTTAGACCTCATCCCTATGACACCCGAATTTTTTTCGAGTTCGGGTTACTCCTTCTTTGTCTACAAAACATAACCCCTTTCAATAATTAATTTTCTCTCGAGGCTAAAAACGCTTGATTCCATTCTGCCATTTATCATTATTGCAACATACTCAAAATTATATGTTCCGCATATGCAAAAACCCAATGCACAGACATTTTTTCCCGGCCATCGGATACATATTTTTCTATCCTACTTTAACATTTTATATTTTTTTGAAATATTTTTTCTTACGATTTTACTATTCTTAACTATGGGAAAAATTGTTGCCGTTATTGGAGGTGGATGTCTTTCAATCGCGCTCGCGTATCACATTGTTCAGATTTATTTTAAATCCAAACTTCATCGTCTGATTCAGCTCTTCCTCATGGATATACATTTTGCCATCGCCATTGCGTACTTTGTGCGGCTTTCTCTTTCAAACCATCCAATCTCGATGATTTTTCTCAGTTTTATATTTATTCGAATTGTTATTACGGCACTTGAACCGGTGTTTTTCTATCTTTTGACCGACCGCTCGATAAAAAAGATTTTTATTAGTTAAAAATATTCTCCGCCACCGCTTTTCCGAATTCGGAGCACTTCAACAAAGTTGCACCCTGCATAAGCCTCTCTAAATCATAGGTGACGCGTTTCTGCTGAATGGTTTTTTCAAGCCCGCGGATGATGCCGTCCGCAGCTTCTTTCCACCCAAGAAACCGCAACATCATTTCACCGGAAAGAATAAGCGAACCCGGATTAACTTTATCCTGGTTTGTGTATTTCGGCGCTGTTCCGTGCGTCGCCTCAAATACTGCTTCGTTATCGCCGATATTCGCGCCAGGAGCCATGCCAAGCCCGCCAACCTGCGCCGCAAGTGCATCGGAAAGATAATCACCGTTGAGGTTCGGTGTGGCAATTACTTCATATTCATCGGGACGTAAAAGCACCTGCTGAAACATGCTGTCCGCTATGCGGTCTTTAATCACAATTTTATCTGTCGGCGCTTTGCCGTTATACTTTTCCCAAAGTTCATCTTCCGTAATGGTCATATCGGAAAATTCTGTCCGTGCGACTTCATAGCCCCAGTCGCGAAATGCCCCTTCGGTGAACTTCATAATATTGCCCTTGTGCACCAGTGTTACACTTTTGCGATCATTATCGATTGCATATTGTATCGCCCGGCGCACTAAATTTTTTGTGTTAGTGATGCTGATAGGCTTAATACCGATACCAGAATCGGGGAGGATATCTTTTTTAAGTTCTTTCTTTATGTAATTTATTATACTTTGCGCCTCCGCACTTCCCTGCTTCCATTCAATTCCCGCATATACATCTTCCATGTTTTCGCGGAATATCACCATGTTCACTTTTTCTGGCTTTTTCACCGGACTGGGAACACCCGAAAAATAGCGCACGGGGCGCACGCAAGCATACAACGCCATCACCTGCCTGAGCGTCACATTGATGCTTCGTATTCCGCCTCCCACTGGCGTGGTGAGCGGCCCTTTAATGGCTATTTTGTACTCGCGGATTTTATCGAGCGTTTCATCGGGAAGCCAACTACCGGTCAGCTTGTAGGCTTTTTCACCCGCTAATACTTCCATCCATTCTATTTTTCTTTTCCCCCCATACATCTTTTCTACTGCGGCATCGAGCACAATTTTCGTCGCGCGCCAGATGTCAGGCCCTGTACCATCTCCTTCGATGTAGAGAATTACAGGATTATCGGGCACTGTCAATTTTCCATCTCTGTAGGTAATCTTCTGTCCGCTCATGAGTCTCTCTCATAAATTAAATTTATGACATTCCTAAAAATCAATTCACTATTTTCAAGAAAATTTTCTTGCAATAAATGTGTATTTATTTAGAAATAAACAACAATTCGAATGAGAGAATTTTTTCTTAACTATTGTCTGCAATTTCATGCGGACATTATATTCTCATATTTATATTACATTTGCAATCTAAATCACATCGTGGAGATCCATATGAAAGACCTCATTATTCTCGGCGCCGGGCCTGCCGGCCTTGCTGCAGCAATCTACGGGATGCGCGCGGGGCTCAATCTTTTTGTTATCGAAAAATTTTCTCCTGGCGGGCAGGTGATGAATACCTACGAAGTGGAAAATTATCCCGGATTCGTCGATCCCATTCCAGGATGGGAGCTTGTTTCCGCGATGGAAAATCAGGCGAAAAGGCTTGGAGCGGAAATTATTTCTGCTGAAATACAATCTATTGCGCACGATACTCACTCAAAACTTTTTACACTCGCGTTATCCGACGGCAAAACATTCCAGGCTAAAGCAGTGATAGCCGCAACAGGCGCATCGCTCAAAAAGCTCGGCATTCCTGGGGAAGATCATTTTTATGGCCGTGGTGTATCCTATTGCGCCACCTGCGATGGCGCTTTTTACAAGGAGCGCGTTACCGCCGTCATCGGCGGGGGCGATACCGCGCTTGAAGAAGCGCACTTTCTCACTCGATTCGCAAGTAAAGTGTATCTTATTCACCGCCGAAACGAATACCGCGCGGCAAAGATACTTCAGGACAGAATAGCCTCAATGAATAAAATTACGCCTGTACTCGAATCCATCCCGCTTTCAATTAATGGTGAAGCAAATGTGCAATCAATAACAGTAAAAAATGTGCGTACCGGAGAAATATCGGAATTATCTGTTGACGGCGTCTTTGTGTTTATAGGCTATACGCCAAATACATCATATCTTCCAAACGAACTGCTCAATGATAAAGGCGAAGTGATAGTTGATATGCAGATGCGTACAAAAATCCCCGGGCTTTTTGCTGCCGGCGATCTCCGATGCGACTCGAAGCGGCAAATTGTAATGGCGTGTGCCGACGGTGCCACCGCCGCCCTCAGCGCATATGACTTTATAATTGAAAATTCTTAACTGAGTGAGCTACAGATATTTACATTCAACAAGAATCAAAATCATACACATGGCTGGTTTAAAAGGCTCATAAGAAAATTGATTGGCAATACGATTCTTTCAAACATGAATATTATTCACAAATCTGTTTTATCGCACGACTGATCTGAGCGAAATCATTAAAATTTACCAGAGCACTTTCATTGGATCGAGCGGCCTTCCATTCTTCCATAGCGAAAAGTGCAAATGCGGCCCTGTTGAAAATCCTGTTGAGCCGACCCTGCCGATGATTCTGCCTGCGGAAACCTGCTGGCCTTCCCGTACATATATCGCCGAAAGATGGCCACACAGAGTTTTATAGCCATTCTTATGTTGCATAACAACTGCCTTCCCGTATGCACCCATCCATCCCGCCGCAATCACCAGTCCTCCTGAGGGGGCTCCAACCGGCGTACCGTAACGCGCGGCAATATCGATGCCATCGTGAAACGCACGACGATGAAGAATCGGGTGCATCCTGCTTCCAAAAAAAGAACTAAAACGGCCGCCAAGCGGTGAACGAAACATCTCACGAAGTTCGAATTGTTTTGCAAGCGATGAAGTCATTATCGAAGTACGCGGTCTCCCGTTTAGTGCAAATACCGCGATGGGCTGATTGCTTTTCCCGAAAAAGCGCGCCATTTTTTCAGTAAAGCTCATCTTTTGCACAAAAAGATTTTCACGTGAAATAGAATGCTCCCGGGCAATTGCATCCAGTTCATCAATGCTTTTTACAAAGCGAAGCACCCCTTTTTTCGACGGCACCACAATACGCCCTTCGGTTCTCGCGAGCAAATCTGTCCAATGTGGATTGGCGCCGATAAGTGTATCGATATCAACATTATACCGCCGCGCAATCTTCCAGTAATTATCGCCTCTTTCAATTTTCACAATATTGAGATGAACACCATCAAAGGAAATTTTTTTAATTAAACTAAAATATTGTTCCTCATCCTGAATATATGTATTGATATCGAATCCACTGTCTATTTCATCGCTGCTTTTACTCAAAAGAAGCGTCGAGCTAACCGCAATCATCACAATTGGCAATATAATAAGCAATTTTTGAAAAAGAGAGGAAGATAAATTAGGGTGAAACTTCAGGTGGAAAAATTTTGTATCAAAATGCATAAGGCATCAATCCATAGATAAAAATTTTTACGGCATGATTGCTACGCGAAGCGTAAAAACTCCTTAAATACAATTTTCTTTGACGTTAGGAATTGCGTGCTTCTCTCGCAATCCCGCATATGAGTTACGGGTCATTTCGAAAGCAAAGCGAATCGCCATTCTTTATGATTTTTTTTCCCTAAAAAATGGCATCTCATTTTTTATTCGCAATCTACGCTGTCAACAAAAAAAGGATAAACAGACGGAATTATACTATTTTTATCGGCTGTAAAAATAATTTTTTTTAAATTTTCACTGAGAAACTGAAAAGCATGTACTACTCAATGATGCATCCAACCGCCACCCATCTATCAATCGATTATGGATGGAGCAATCCTAAAAGACACAATATCCGCTTTTACACCATTAGCCGCGCACACGATTTTTTATCCCAAGAATAATTGCAATCCCCAACGCCACACACCAAAGATTGATAAATGCATTCAAGATACCATCGGCAACAGAAATCATATACATCCCGTTTTGCACATTGAATGCAAAATCAACCAGCCCAAGGAAAATAAGCCCACCCGCAGGCGCAAGAAGCCAGATACATTTTTTTTCATTACGAAGCGTTAGAAAGCCTGTTATAATAAGTCCGGCTGAAAGAACCGCGTCGGGCAAGGGAAAAGAATGTTCGTAAGCCAAATAGCACGCCGGAGGATTTTCCGGAGCAAGCCCAATCGTAAAAAACGCCACCCAGAATAATATAATGCCGATACCCGTGATAATCGATAAGTATGCCGTCTTTTTCATTGAAGTCCCCCTTTTCGCTTTTGTACTTTCATTATCGCACTGTCCATCACATACTCAACAATTCTTGGAACAAAACGTTTGGCATAATAGGTAAGAATGCTTTCAAAATTACAGAGAATAATAAACGTATTTTTCTCGATGCCTTTAAGAAGCGAGTGCGCAACTCTCTCCGGGGAGACAATTTTGGCCGATTTTGATATTTCCCGTGTTTCCTCGGGCTTCGTTTTGTTTTCTGTGTGAAATCCCGGAGTTTCGGTATCCGGTGGGCAGAGCACTGAAACATTAATCTTATATTGTTTCAATTCGCTTCGCAGCGCTTCTGAAAAACCGATAATTGCGAATTTCGATGCCGCATAATCCGTATACCCATAGACTCCTACTAAACCAGCGACAGATGACGTGTTTACAATAACGCCTCCTTTCGGCTTCATATAAGGAACGATAAAAGCGGTCGTATGCCAGATGCCAAACATGTTTATCTTCATCGTCTCTTCAAACTGTTCAATGCTTATGTCTTCAAATTTTGCTGGATATGCCCTCCCCGCGCAGTTAAAAAGCACATCACACACTCCCATATCTTTGAGGGCACGTGTAAAAGCTTTTTGCACCTGTGCGGAATCAGATACATCGCACTGATATGCCACAATATTCTGCGATGAAACTTTTTTTTCACGCTCAATCACATGAATTGCATTCTCCAGATTATCTTTATTTCTCGCAAATATGGCAACATGCGCACCTTTTTTTGCAAACAGACATGCGCTCGCAAGCCCTATACCGCTTGAACCACCTGTGATAAAAACTGTTTTTCCATCATAATTTTTCATAATAAAGCCCCTGCTATTTCGTTTTCAATTTTGCAACATCAAGGGTTTTCAGCCACTTCATAGTTTCTTCAAATCCTTCGCTGAAGCTGATTTTTGGAGACCATCCAAGTTCCCTTTTTGCCTTATCGATGCTGAATTTCAGCCTTGAACCAAGGTTTTTCACGACATAGGTTGTGAGAAGCGGGCGTGTTTTTATGCGGAAAATCTTCCACAAAAGTTCCATAACAACTGCAGCAGCATACGCAAGGGAGTAAGGAATATGAAGCGTTATCGGTCGAACTTTTAGCGCATGTGCAATACCCTCGCAGAATTTTTGAAGTGTCACCCACTCGCCATCATGCACAAGATATCCATTTCCAACCGCTCTCGGATCTTGAGAAATTAACAGCAAAAGATCCATTAAATTTTTTATATATGTAGGCCAGACGATCACATCTTTCCGCCAGAATATAAGTTCGCGCTTTATTATTGCATCGGCTAAAAGCGGCACAAAAGTCTGATCCCCCTCGCCGTACACCCACAGTGGATAGACCATCGTCACCGGCAATTTATTTTCGCGATGATATTTCCACATTATTTCTTCCGCTTTTATTTTATAATCAGGATATGGTTCTTTCCATTGGGAAAGAGGGCATGATTCATCCAGCACCACATCTTCCCGAAGGCCGAAAACATCGCATGTGGAAATATCGACCACCCTGCTCACTCCTTCAGCCAAAGCCGCCTCGCATACATTCTTAGCCCCACCGACGGTCACTTCTTCGAATAGCTTTTTCGGCGCCCAGTCTGTAACCACTGCCGCACAGTGAAACACTACATCGCATCCGGCACACGCATTTTTCACCGCCTCTAAATTACGGATATCCCCTTGTACAATTTCAACGTTCAACTCTTTTAGATCGCTTATTTTTTTATCATCCGGAAGGACGAGTGCTCTGACACTGTGCTTTCTTTTCAGCAGTTCTTTCACCAGGTTTCCGCCGATGAACCCGGTTGCGCCAGTGACACATGCTTTCATAATCTCCCCCTTACTTTTGCTCAGTTTTCTTTCCTCGTTTGCATGCCGCGAAATAATGAATGCATACAAAAAAGTGAATAAAAATTATTTTGTTGTATACTCCTCTTCCTGTAATAATTTTTCAACTATAAAATATTTTAGCTTACCCGGCACATACGGCTTTACGGCATTAGAACACATGTCGAAGAATCCATAATGATGAGATAATCTACGCCATCACAGTGGGAGAGTGTTTTCAATTGTATGCAGGCATGAGGTTCTAATATGTGGCAAGTCTTAATCCCGTGGCCGTCAGTTCAATTCACAATGCCATCATATTTGATGTGTATTCTTCCGATAGAAAGCTCTCTTCCGGTACTGAACCGCAAATGACAGCTTTGCCCGATTCTGACCAGAGCATTCGCATGGGCTTGTGCAGTCAGAATTATTTTTACCGATATCGTACCGCAACAGAACCTGCATAACAATGTACGTCTTCGCCAACAAGATAGAATAAGAAATCGAAACATATATTCTTTTTCATTGACCTTTCTGATGGAACCATTGGAATAATACAATATCTGCCAATGTCTGAGCATAATGTAAACAGACAGCTTTTCTTTATGTTCTAAATTTCAATAAAAAAGCCCCGTGATATTCACGGGGCCTTGTATTTGCTTTATCACTGCATCGAAAAGTGCTTTTATATTTCCCCAAACGCATTGCTTGGAGAAACAATAATATGGTCAAGCCTCACGACCGATTAGTACTGGTCAGCTGAACACATTGCTGCGCTTACACCTCCAGCCTATCAACCTCGTAGTCTACGAGGGGTCTTCAGTGGCCCGAAGGCCAGGGGAAATCTCATCTTGAAGT
>DYLV01000004.1:38854-50041 GCA_020721925.1 Leptospira biflexa | reverse complement strand
TGATTCATCGGGACTGCCGTATCGAAGTACATGCTCAAGGGTTCGCCACGGATTTATAAGATAGTAAAGAAATTGCCAGAAATCCCCTTCATACTCATCGCTGTTTTTATCAATGAGGCGGTTGTAACACTCTGACGAAGGAAAATACTCACTCCCTCTTTTCCTCAGATATTCCATCTCCACCAGCGCCTCCAGCAATACCTGTGTTGCACGTAAATCGTACTTTCTCTGTTTTGCCACAGCATCCGCTGAAGAGGGTTTATTGTGCAGATCGTCGAAAATGCCAAGGCGATGCGCCTGAGCTACAAAAATCACTTCTTCCACCGACCGTTGCAGTTCCCGTATCCCCACCCGCATTCTCCCGCCGCAGATCTAAATTCATCTTTAACCTGACGTGCTATCTGTTTGCTTTTAATGGAATTTGCGTCAATACATTTTTCACTTTTTCGTTTGACGAAATACCAGTATCACATCCATCCTGCTCGGGTTTCGTTAAAATTCCGTCGAGGAAAAATCGGAGAAATATAATGCAACACGACAATGACCCGGTTATCGTCAGTGCTGTGCGAACCCCTCTCGGGGGATTCGGAGGAACGCTTTCAACCACCGGCGCTACCGATCTTGGCGCACTCGTCATAAATGAATCGCTCATGCGCTGCGGCATTGAGAAAGATGATGTGAAAGAAGTAATCATGGGTATGGTACTGCCCTGCGGGTATGGCCAAAACCCCGCCCGTCAGGCTGCAATTAAAGCCGGCATTCCGATGTCGACCGGTTGCCTGACCGTCAATAAGGTATGCGGCTCATCTCTCATGGCCGCAATCATCGCCGCAGAGTTCGTCAAATCGGGTTACGCGGATCTCATCGTTGCGGGTGGCATGGAGAATATGAGCATGGCACCATACTATATTCCCAACGCCCGATGGGGCGCACGCATGGGCGAAACGAAACTCTTAGACCACATGGTGCACGATGGCCTGTGGGACATAGTAAGCGATTTTCACATGGGCATTAGCAATGATATCATTTCGGAAACGTACAATATCTCCCGTGAAGATCAAGATCGCTATGCGCTCAGATCGTATGAGAGAGCCCTTGCATCAATCAAGAACAGTACTTTTAAAGAAGAAATTGTTCCGGTTCCTGTGAAAGTGAAAAAAGAAGAAAAAATATTCGACACCGATGAATGCCCTCGCCCCACTACCATGGAAGTGCTTTCTAAAATGAAGCCGGCATTCCAGAAAAACGGTTATGCAACGGCAGGCAACTCTTCGGTTATCAGCGACGGCGCATCCGCAGTGGTAATCACAAGTAGAAAAAGAGCAAAAGAGCTCGGCCTCACGCCGATGGCGCGGATCGTTGCATCTGGCAGCGATGGACTCGAACTGAAATTCGTGCTCATTGCCCCCACAAAGTCAATTCCCAAAGTATGCAAAGCAGCCGGCATCCCAATCGATGCAATCGATCTGCATGAAATAAACGAAGCATTTTCCGGCTCTACCGTCGCGGTTATGAAAATTCTCGGACTTGATGAAAGCAAAGTAAATGTTAACGGCGGCAGCGTGGCGATGGGCCATCCAATAGGCGCGTCTGGCACGCGCGTGCTGACAACCCTGCTTTACGAAATGAAGCGAAGGAAAGCCACACTCGGTGAGGCATCCCTCTGCCTTGGGGGAGCGGAAGCTGTTACGATGATTGTGGAGAATATATAACAATTTCGATGCCTGCTTCCCGAACCATTTCTTCGGCCAGTGGATCGTTGTATGGAGCGCTGAACACAAATTTTTTTATGCCGCTGTTGATAAGCATTTTTGTGCAAATGGAACAGGGCTGGTGGGTACAATAGAGTGTGGCGCCTTTTATCGATACTCCATGGAGCGCGGCCTGGATGATGGCATTCTGCTCTGCGTGAAGCCCGCGGCATAGTTCATGTCGTTCCCCCGAAGGAACATTGTATTTCGTTCGAAGACAGCTTTCCTCCGTGCAATGAGAAATATTTGACGGTGCGCCGTTATATCCGGTGGTGATAATCCATTTATCCTTAACGATGACTGCCCCAACCTTCCTTCTGATGCAGGTCGCGCGGCTTGCCACGTCCTCCGCGATTTTCATGAAATAATCGTCCCAACCCGGCCGTTTGTCCATCATTTCACTCCAAAGACTTTAAATTCAAAAATTGACGTCACCGGCACGCGGGAATGTATCGTCAGCCGGGCAGAATAAGAGAAATAATCGGGTTCCATTGAAAGTAAAGACCGCCTTTTTCGTGCCGATGCATCATTCCGGCTTTTTGCGTATTTGATGAGCGTTCCCATTGGTATGGACACTACAAAGGTTTTCAGTTCACCTGCGTTGAACGCTAATATACTGATGCCGTCGCCGACTTTTTCAGACGCCACGGGGTATTTCCCATGATAAAAATCAAGAGACGCGAGATAACTATCGAACGTAAGCACATTATTTCCGTTCATAAGATTGCGTACGGTAAGTGAGGCAATTTTTTCGGTGCTGCCTGTATCTTGAATGATTGAAAGATGATATTCCGCCCCGCCATACCAGAGCGTTGTTCCACTTTCATCATCGGAGGGTTTGCGGCCGTAGATAAAAAGGATATACGCAATGAGAAGCATGTTCACCACGAGCACGTACCAGGGAATCCGGAAATTGGGCTCCTGTCGGTGCGGATATTTCGAGCGGACGCGCTCCTTGAATTCTTCCACTTTCGGGCTTATTTCCGCCATGCAATCCTCCATTCCGTGTCTATCCATTTGAATGAAGCATTTGTCAAACATTTTCTGAAACACAGGGTACGGAGGTACAATAACAAATACGGAAAGTGCTTGAAATTTTTTTATAAGCCCATATACCTGCATTCGCGTATCATCGCCGCAAAGGAGGCTACAATGTTTACCATAAGTCTTGTGCTGTCGTTTTTTGCATCAATACTTATTATCTCCGCTGCAATTTTCGGCATTCTGAAAAACTGGCGCGACCAGGTAAACCGGTACTATGCCTTCTTTGCTTTCGCTTCTTTCGGCATCCTTTTTACCATGTTCCTCACCTATGCATTCAAAGACTCGCTTGATCTCACATACGTAAACCGCATCACTCAGCTTTCGACAGTGATGAGCTTTTCTACACTGTTTGCCCTGTCGATGGTGTTTCCAAAGGGTGAAAAGAAGTTTCCGCTCTATAAAACCATTATAATTTTAATCCCGGCATTCGCGGCAAGTTATATCGCAGTCGCAACAGACTGGAATATCACAAAGGCATATTTTAAAGGAACGAGCCTGGTTCGTGACTTCAATTTCTTTTATCGTTATTATGCGTTGATATCGTTCACGTATGTCATTCTTGCAGTTGCTCACTTCATTTATAAATATGTGAAAATCAAAGTTGAAATATATCGACTTCAGATGCGCTACGTGTTTGTAGGAACGTCAATAGGCATGTTTATCGCAGCAATTTTTTCGATTATTTTACCGCTCCTTTTTAATTACGCAGAGCTCTATGTCCTCGGCCCTTCTTTAGCCGCGTTTATTGGAATAGGTTCGTTTTTTTATGCGATCATTTCCTACAATCTGATGGACATCACCACGGCAATTCACAAAACAACAATGTATGCCATCATTTCGATGGCAATTTTAATACCCATCTACGGCATACTCAAGCTCTATCATTCAAATATGCTGTTTCTGCCCACACTGCCTGAATATTTCATCATCGCGGTGCTTGTGATTATTTTTATCATCTTTTCATTATATATCCAGCCGCTCATTGACAAGTTTTTCAAGCGCAGGCAGTATGAATTCGAAGCAATCATCGACCGTTTTATACGCGATGCAGAAAAGACCCGCGACTTCAAAAGCCTCATTGAGAGAACGGTCAATATATTATGCGATTCACTCTTTTTAAAGACCGCATTTTTTATCATGTACAATAATCAAACAAGGCTTTATGAATTATTCTACCTCAAGGGCGAACAAATCGCGGTGGATCCCGTAGAACGCAATTCTCCAATGATACGCTGGTTTGCGCGAAACCAGGAAGTACTTCCGCTTGACCGGGTATATGTTGATGACGAAAATTTTGGATCTATACGTGACGAGCTGGCAAACTTCTTCATAAAAAATACAATCAAAGTAATTCTTCCAATTTACCACCGCCGAACGGTGCTCGGCCTTTTCTGCCTTGGTGAAAAAGATTCACTTGCCGCGTTTAAACCGACTGAGATCGAAAAGCTGGCTTTTTTCCAAAAAGAGAGCAATGTCCACATTTCTGGTGCGCTCACTCATGAAGAAGCCATCCGGGAACAGAAAATATCAAGAGAAATTGAGCTTTCTTCAACACTGCTTTCGAATTCCATACCGACTGTTTTGCCGAATCTGGTGGGTATAAAATTTGGCACTTTTTTCATACCGAAATACGGCGAGGGGGTGGACTACTTCGATTTCCTGCGCCCCGGAGGCCAGGGAATAGGCTGTATCGCAACCGACATCTCAGGAGTGGGCGTTTCAAGTGCCCTGTATGCTGTAGTACTGCGATCTGCATTCCAGTCGAGCATCATGGATGCTCCCTCGAGTTTTACGGTACTTCAACGGCTGAACTCTGTGCTCTACAAATATTCTCAGGGTAAAGGTGGTTTCATCACTGCGTATTATTATTATTACGATGTAAAAACCTTGCGCTTGATTTACTCAAATGCCGGATATCCCCCGCTTGAGCTGTATCGTGTTGAAAAAAACGATTTTGATTCTCTCGATACTGAAGGAATACCGCTCGGATACGACCCTCAGGCCGAATATGGCATGGGTCGGACATTTCTTCTGCGCGGCGACATCGGCGTGCTGTATTCAAAGGCACTCATCAACTCCAAAAATCAAAAAGGCGAATCTTTTAGTGTTGGAAGACTTCGGACAATCGTCAAGGAAAATCGCGGTCAGCGCCCATCCGAAATTGCGAAAATCATCAATGAAAAATTTTCCGCATTCATGGGAATCGCAACCCCGGATTCGGATGTGATGGTTATGGTGTTTAAAATTGTGTGATAATTGACGCTTCAGCTGCGGGAGATGGATAATCATCATCCATGATGCTTATTTCAAAGGCGCATGCATTACTCTATTTCTCCCCTTATGCTTCGCTTCGTAAAGAGCTTTATCTGCCTGCTCGCGAAGTTCCTGAAGCGTCGAAGCAGTTTCTGGATAGCATGATACCCCTAAGCTGACAGAAAGACGAAGATCGGGTCCTTCAAATTCTTTTAAAAAATCCAATTTTTCAACATTTTTTCGTACTTCTTCGTTTACGGCCATTCCGACTGTAAGATTGGTATTTGGAAGCAATATAGTGAATTCATCTCCGCCATACCGGGATACTATATCGGTTTTCCTGAACGTATTCAAGAAAACCTTCGCTACTTCAACAATATATCTGTCGCCAATCTCATGACTGTACATCTCGTTGACTTCTCTGAAAAAATCCATATCCGCCATTACCATCACAATCGGGGTGCCGTTTTTTTGCGCTTCTTCAAAACGTTTCTCAAGTTCGCTCTCCATGTAGCGCCTGTTGAAAACCCCGGTGAGTTTATCGGTAACCGCGCGGAGGCTTGCCTCCTCTCCCCATTTCACCATTTGCGCCACAAACTGGCCGCTCGCATTCAGTCTGTCAGTTGTCTTGTTGAGCATATTCTTCATAATGCTGATGGCGGCATGAGGAGAACGCTTCATGAGGTCAAAGAAATCGTCTTTGTTGAGACGTAGTATCTCACACTCTTCTGCGGCGATGCAGGTTGCTGATCGCGGCGCGTTTTCGAAAATAGCCATCTCGCCGAAAAATTCACCGCTTTTCAAAAGCGCGATCTCTTGTTCCGAACCATCGGTGAGGTGAATTCTCACCGACGTGGTACCGGTTTTTATAATGAACAGCTCGTTGCCTTCCTGTTTTTCCTTGAATATGGTTTCGTTTTTTGAATAATGCAGCCGCTCAAGTCGCTGTGCAACCAGATGGAGTTCTGAGAGCTTGAGATTGGAAAAAATGCCAATGTTTTTAAGAAAATTCAACAATTCATCGCCGCCGGCCTGTGCAATGCGTACGCCGTTTCCTCCCGCCTCTCTCTGCTCGAATACTTTCGTAAAAGCCTTTTCCACGAGTTCAAGAATATCCGTTTCGTGTTCGGGATAAGATGCGACACCCAGACTGAAAGTCTGGAAAAGGCTCTC
The DNA here is from genome assembly GCA_020721925.1 of Leptospira biflexa. Taxonomy (GTDB): domain Bacteria; phylum Spirochaetota; class UBA4802; order UBA4802; family JAGODF01; genus DYLV01. The sequence goes on along the minus strand of DYLV01000004.1, from coordinate 43,820 downwards.
CCTCTTCATCTGTGCACCAATATCGAACCCGTTCATCGTTTGGTGCATCAAATTCGCATGCTTTACCGCCTCATCGAGCACGGTATTGGGCATAACGACAATAAATTCGTTCCCCCGGTAACGTACAGCAAAATCAGTCTCACGCAAAACCGATTTCAGTTTACCGGCTATCGCCTGCAGGGCAAGGTCGCCCGCTTCATGGCCAAAAGTGTCGTTGATAAGTTTAAAATTATCAGGTTTAATAACAAGAAGGCTGAAACGATCGCCGAGTGGCGCAAAATTCTTCGCAAGTTCATCTTCCAAATACATCCTGTTGTACACACCTGTGAGCTTGTCGAAAAACATCTGTTTCTTCAGCTCTTCGAGCCATCCGGCCTTTTCGCTGATTAACCGATGAGTGAGCCGCTGCCTTCCGGCTGTGACAGAAATTAAACGATGATATATCTTTGCGAAGATGTGCGCATACTCATCGAAGATATGTTCGGGATCAACATCATTGCGTGGAAAAGAAACAAGCGTGGTTTCTTCGCCAGCCGTTGCGAATGCCGTATGAACATCCCCTTCAAAAAACTCAAACTCGCCGAACATCTCTCCTTCAATAAACCTTGCAATATCTCTTCCAGTGGTGGAATAATCTCCCCTGTAATCGGTTTCTAAAGCGCTTGAAATGACCACCTCACCGCTGGCGATTATATAAAGCTGGCGGCTTCTGTTTCCTTTTTCGAAAATTCTTTCACCTTTTTTGTATCGGTTATATCCCGAAAATTTCGCAAGCACAGCAAGGTCGTCGTCGGGAAGCTGGCTGAAGATCGCGTTCTTTTTGAAGTATTCAATCACCAAAGGAATATCGATTTCGGTTATAGTGCGCATTTTTTCCCTCTTTATTCAATCATGGCGATACGCGCGGATATTCTTTGCGGTCATATTATCGCGCCGCACCAAAATGCTCCTTTATTTCAAATAACAATCATTTGTCAACTCTTGTATGTTTCTGTGTGATTTTATTATGGGCAGTTCAATCTCTTAAGCTGGATATTCTTTACAAAACATGATATCAGCACATCATCACACAAGATGCGTTTTTGGGGTCTAAATAACCCCAAAAAAAGAAATAATTAATTTGCACAAATTCTTTCATTCGAACAAGAAATTGTTAACGAGATAGCCAATGTTGCAATATAAAAAAAAGCGAGTGCACTTTTCCTGTGCACTCGCCCAATCATCACCATAACACTTGTAACGCCTGATATTTTAAAGCGATTTACCCAAAACCTGTACTGCATTCACCGGTCTACCGTCTGACCATTTCCCCATATTGAATATGACTTCATGCTCATCGTTAAGCGCTGCATCAAGCGCAGCCCAGTAATATCGATAATCAACCGCGTCGACTTCTCCGTCCCCTCCGAAAAGCGTCATCATCCAGCTCGGCATCCATCCATCGTCTGAGATGCAAGCCATGTGATCTCCTCGAAGCGACGGACTTCCATAGCTGTCGGTATTGAAGCGGTACAGTACACGAGTTAATGCATTTCCAATTTCGTTAAAGCCTTCAACAGCCGTCCCGTCAGGCGCAATCGTATCATCATTGCCGGTTAAAATAAACACGGGGCAGGTTATCGCGCTGGCTTTCTGCCGGTAATCAATCTGATTGATGAAAAGATTCATCAGCCATTCCATTCCGGGAATGTCCACCGGCATAGCGGCAAGCATATCAAGGCAGGGATTGGCCAGAACAATGCCTTGTGGATGAACCGCCCCAGGTTCCGCGGACCAGGAAAATGCCATAAGTCCACCCAGACTATGTCCGTAGACGACGATATTATTTCTTTGTGCTTTGCTTCCAAAATATTATAATATCCAATAGATCATGAATAATTTATTATAAATTTATTTATGTCCAATTTTTTGATGTTAAACCAGCCGATGTTCACCTTTGATTCATTTCTACACAATACCAAAAAAACGTGCATATTTATTCAATTATTACACGTTTCTTATTTTTTTATTGATTATTTGTAGTGCATGTGAATGATATGCATACTGAGGTATGCAACGTACACCCATGAACAGCATAAATAGGAAAAAAACAGCTATCAGTATTGTGCTTTCCCTTTTTTGTCTCACCATGCTCTCATGTTCGAAAAAAAGCGCGCAGGAGTGGTATGTGGATGGCATGGAAAAATTGAAATCCGGAAAATACGCTGAAGCCATTGAAGCTTTCACCAATGTGCTCAATCTCGATCCCTTCATGGTTGATGCGCTAAACAACCGCGGGAATGCGAAAAATGCCGCTGGTGATCATCGCGGCGCTATTGCCGATTTTACAAGGGCTATTGCGCTCAATCCGGAATATTTTAAAGCCTTTAACAACCGTGGTTCTGCGCGAAATGACATCGGCGATATCAATGGCGCGATTGCCGATTATTCAAAAGCAATAGAACTGAATCCCCGCTATTCCGATGCATATTACAATCGAGGCCTGGCCCGCCTCCAAACTGGAGATACGCACGGCGCAATACACGATTTTTCTGCTACAATTCGCTTGAGCGGCTGCGACGCTGATGCCTACAATGTTAGAGGGCTGGCATTTGGTAAGCAAAAAAGATTCTCTTCTGCAAAAAGCGATTTTCTTTTAGCGATTCGCTGTAATTCATCGCACGCCATGGCGCATTTTAATTTGGGGAGTATTCTGGACAAAGAGGGAAAAACCGTTGAAGCATGTGAAGAGATGAAAATCGCCGCAGGGTTAGGAGATAAAGACGCGCTGAACTATGTACATTCGCGATGCAAAAACTAAAGGATGACAATATGCTTTCATTCATCATCGAGGACAGAAAAAGCGCAACAATACTTCGTATCACGGGCGAGCTTTTTTATGAAAAATTACCCGAGCTCGAAAAGATCTGGGATGAACAGGTAAATAAAACCACTTCAACGATTGCGATCGACTGCCAGGGATTGAATTATATAGATTCCCCCACAATCGGAATGCTTGTGAAATTTTTCAATGATGCGACGTCAAAAGGCAAAAAGCTCATTTTTTACGGACTTAATCCTACGATACAATCGCTTTTCGACAGCGCAAGGCTGGAACGATTTTTCCTGATAACCACAAAAGAAAAATTCGACAATGAATACCAATAGGAGGCTTTGTCATGCTGACGATTACATCAGAAACAAAAAACGGCATCGTCATCATGCATATGAAAGGCGAGCTCGACATCGATACCACGCATGATTTCAAAACGGCAGTCAATGCAAAACTTGCTTTAAAGCCGACAGCACTCGCCCTGAATATGGCCGGGATCAATTATCTGGATTCATCAGGAATAGGAGCGCTCGTTAAGCTCAATAAAGACACGCATTCAGCTGGCATTGAACTTATTCTTTTCGATCTGGAAGAAGGAATTCGCAATATGTTTAAATTATCCCGACTGGAAACAATTTTTACACTGATGAGCAGTTCCATGTTTTTTGAAAAATATTTCATCAGTAAATAACACCCCGTTGCAAAACGTTTCCCTATTTTCTCACATTCCGAGTTCCTTTTCACCGAACACCTGTGCGGAAAACTTCTCTATTTTTGTATCTTTCCATTTCCATGCATCTTGAGGAAGTCCTGCTTTATAGCAGGTATGTTCCAGAAATTGTTCTCTTCCCCATCCGTATTCGGTGGCAACCTGCGGAAGCAAAAGGCCCTGCCGATAGCCGTTCGATATTATAAGACCGTCACGGCCGATATGTATTTCCTCTACATTTGAAACTGGCTCTATTGGAGTCAACACGCTGATTTCAATATCGATTTTACCAAACTCCTCGCGTTTCAACGGCGGAAATCTCGGGTCTTTAAAAGCCGATGCAATCGCCATGTCGATAATCGTTTCAGGAATAGGTTTTATTCCTGCAATATAGCCAATGCAACCTCGAAGCCTTCCCTGAATATGTAGAGTCACGAACGCGCCTCTTTTTTCGCTGAAAATTTCATCTCTGAATTCAGACATTTTTTCAGGCTCAGGCGCGGGAAGGCGCTCGAGTGCATTTTTAATCGTCACCCGCGCGAGTGAAAGTACATTTTTCTGCTGTTCAACAGTAAGCTCTTTCAAAGGACTCACCTCATTTAGTTATTGCTGCGGCAAGATACCCCACCACCTGGTCTTTGCCTCCCGCAGTATCTCCTGATGTGGCATACTGTAAAACGCGCACTGCGTTTGCCCCGAGCGCTTTCGACGCCATAATTCCCGTCAGCACAGGACCTTCTCCGCAGGCCTGGGCTTCCCCGGAAGATAGAACTTCATAAAGTTCATTTTCATCGAACGCCTCAAGTGCTTTGATGAATACATGGTCAATGGAACGCGCTTTATTATAGGAATAATAATGAGAAAGGTCGGTGGAAAGAATCATGACAAAAGACTTTCTCTCTTTCAATACTGCGACAATTGACTTAGAAATTTCCTTGCAATTATCAATATCAATACAGCCAATAATTATTGGCACGATGGTGAACTTGCGCAGTACCCGTTGAAGGAAGGGAACCTGCACCTCCAGAGAATGCTCCGCCTCGTCAACCCTCTGCAAAAAGCTAAATTTATTTTCCTCAAGAAGGCGTTCGCATACTGCTTTATCGATTTCTACTTCACCGAGCGGAGTGATATAGCTACCTCCGGGAATCACGCTTGCACCGTCGAATCGAGCCCGATGGGAGGGCGCCAGCACGACAGCAAGGTCAACGCTTCTACCCTGAAGCTGCTTGTACGCATATGCCGCAACCGGCCCTGAATATACGTAACCTGCATGAGGCGAGATAAGAGCAACAATATCCTCTGTTAATACATGGCCTTTTGCCTCTTCCAAATACAAATCAATATCATGCATCAATTTTTCGGGATTTGACGGATAAAAAGACCCGGCCACAACGGGCTCTCTTCTCCACATGGTTGCCTCCATATCTGTCAGCAAATACAGT
>DYLV01000004.1:0-38754 GCA_020721925.1 Leptospira biflexa | reverse complement strand
TATCTGTCAGCAAATACAGTGTTCAGATAAATAATAAAGGAATGCAGAGCGAATGTCAAATTATATTTTATAAAAAACCTCAAGGCAAAAGTTTATCTGTTTTTTTTGTAATCCCTTCTTCCACGCAGTCGATTATCCGTAAAGCGATATCTTTTTTTGATAAAAGAGGTAATTCTAACCGCTCACCCCATCGCGAAAATATTGTTACAATGTTTGTATCGACTCCGAAGCCAGCATCGTGCCTGCCAACATCGTTTACACAGATAAAATCGAGATCCTTTTCAACAAGCTTTCTCATGGCATAGTTTTCAATATTTTCCATTTCTGCGGCAAACCCGACAAGGAACATATTCCTTAGAGCAGAATTTTTACCTCGAATATCTGCAACGGTTTTTAATATGTCCGGGTTTTTTACAAGTCGCAGCGTGAGTTCTTCTTCTTTTTTCTTAATTTTCACAGGCGATTTTTCTGCAGGCCGATAATCGGCTGGTGCTGCCGCCATGATAAGCACGCAATCGGGCTGCAGCTCTGAAAGCACCGCATCGAGCAATTCTACCGTTGATTCGATTTCAACCATGCGATACGGCGTATGTTCCAGAAGAGATTCATGCATGGGCCCGTGGATGAAAACGACCTCTCTTGCTCTCATATATGCTGCATCGGCGATTGCCCTGCCCATCTTTCCCGTCGATCTGTTGGAAATGAATCGCACCGGATCAAGCGGCTCCACAGTCGGCCCGCCAGTTACTATCACTTTCCTATCACGCAATGGCATCTGTTGCTACCTCGTATATCTTCGATATGTCTGCAAGCCTTACAGCACTTTCTTCACTGCATTCGGTACTTTCCTCATCAGGCTCAATAAAAATCACCCCGCGATTTTTCAGGTCTTCAACATTATGCTGCACCACTCCGTTCTGATACATTGTCGCATCCATTGAAGGAGCGACAACAACAGGACAGTGCAGAGATAAATAGGTAGTGCTTAAAAGATCATCGGCAATGCCGGATGCGAGCTTCCCGATGATGTTCGCTGTTGCTGGAGCGATAAGGAAAAGCGAGCTGCCGTCTCGCAAGGAAAGATGTTCAATCGATCGGCTTTCCCATATGGTTTTATTCGTCGCAACAGGATTGCCGGATAGCACTTCGAACGTGAGCGGAGCAATAAACATCATTGCGTGTGTGGTCATAATTACGCGAACATCGAAACCCCCTTTTACGAACATCCGGACCAGATCGCAAGATTTATAGGCTGTGATTGAACCTGTGATACCCAGCAAAATTTTTTTCATCAACATTTCCTCTGAAAAGCGACATTAAAACAGGATTTACAAAAAAAATAACGGACGTCAAGAGAAAATTGCTGATGAGACGCTTTACATAAAGGATGCTTTTCTGTTCATTCTTTTCCAGTAGAGTTTATACCATGAAGGCACGGATGGTTTTAATTGCCCGCTTTTTATTTTTATTTCTTCGGCAAGTGATGTGTAGCGGGCGTTTAAACGCTCCCTGAATTTGCGGCACGATTTCGCAAGAATTTTCGTGGTTCCTGCTCGCCAGTCTTGTTCCACTTCCGAAATCATTTCATCCTCAAGCGCATTGCGTTCTAATTGCCACTCCGCAGAAAGAGCGTGATAATTCATTATCACTCTTCGATGTACCTCTTCCCCCTTCCACCACAGCGTCTTCGCGTCGTATACTCCCGTTGCACTGCCATAGATGTCCCATGAGCTGTCCTCGCGCTGTTTGGCGCTTTCATCTGCGGAAAATTTTTTCTGCCCCTCAAAAATAACGTGCGGCTTATAGATTGAAAGGCATGGCGCCGAAGTCCCGGTGAAATATACAAGCGGCGGCAATTTTTTTCGAAGTATTGCCATCATCGAGCCGGTGGTTTGACTCGATATAAGTCCGCCGGCATGAAGGCATATTCGTTCCATCGGAGCCACGCCTAAAATGAACGGCTCCGGCATATTGTGATTGCGAAGCAATAAAAACATGTCTTTCGATGTCAATTTTTTTTGACCGATCGCAAGCAGTGAAGCCGAACAGGCCTGACGCACCTTCCCTTTCGCGAAGTGTGTGAATAAAAAATCGCTGAAATCTCTCGCGAAATTCATCTGAATGCCTTTTTTCGTGTAGCGTTTGGACATGGCATACGCTTCAATGCCTGGAGATGCCATTGTATAATCTTCGCCAATCGTCAGACAGTTGGATATCGACGCGGTGGTAAGAACCTTTTTTGCAACCCAGTGCTTTCCGGCGGTCTCAAGTATGAACGCCTCTTCTGGATCGGCGAGTATAAAGGAATTATGATAATATAATGCGCTTTCATATCCACAATTCCCTCCCTGCCCGTACATCTCTAAAAGCTCTGATATAAGCGCAATCGCGCCGCGCGCCGTCGATGCTCTCTCGAGCGAAATGCGCAAAAGATCCATGCCCGTAAGCCCTGTTTTTCCGTATCGTTCCTTTGTAAACACCGCTTCATTGCCTATTGCAAGGCCCTTTTCATTTACGCCCATTTCAGCGCCCCACATCCAGAACGGGCGGGAAAGGAGGCATGCGTAGGTATGTTCGGCCTGTGGAATTTCAATATATGTGCAGCGTAAAACACTTCCTCTCGGATGACGGGCGGCTGGCACAAACGATATATTTTGAGCCTCATTCGGTTCGCGGTCCGAATTTTTCGCTAAAATCATTTCATTATGCAGCGTCGCAGCCGGCGTGGCAACAAGAGTATCGCACATTATATTCCTCCTTTGTATATGTGCTCCCAAACCAGCAGATATATATTGAATATGGTGGCTTTGCAAACAAGTAATTTCAAAATCCGGACAATGACAAAGAATGTCCTGGCAAAAAATGTTCAGCGCTCAATTTTCTCCGGCAGTCTGTAATAATATTTTTTTCGGAATATTTTTTCAATGATAAATTTATCAACCCGGCGGGAAAATTGAAAAAAACGCCAGATAAATGCGTCGCTTTTATAGTATTTGTCGATCTCGGTTCTCGTAATGGGTCTATCTGAAATACCCTTCTCGCGCATGAAATCATTTGCACATGCAATAAAATTATCAATAAGATCCGCCCTCTTTTCCTTGTACAGATTCGCAATAATATCAATTATTACAGACCGGATATCATAATATCGGTCCACTACCTCTTTTAAAAAAAATATTTTAATAAACATTCTCAGAAACGACGGTGCATTCTTTATGAAAAGTTCTGTGTTTAGCTGTTCTTCCCCGTTGATGCGGTACAGAGGAGTACTCGTATCAATATACAGAAGTGAGTCAGTATGGGAGATTTTTCCTTTATCTTGTGGTTTTAGCACCCAGTTTGAAAGCTGACCATCGATTCCTATCTTCGTGCCGGATTCGGGTAAATTGAAATGAAACACCTTTAGCAGTTCCCATAGAATAAGCAAAAAGAGGGTTTCCGCATCTTTTTTTCCCAGATGCCTGATCAGCGTGCTGCATATTAGATTCGGATCTTCACGCTCCTGTCCCGCATACACCGCACAGAATCCTTCCCTCGGAAAATACGATAGCATCTGCGGCGGAACTGCAATGCCGATATCATTCACCAGAAGTTCGCGATATTCAATATATTGTCGATTGAAAACTCTCACGGATTCCAGATCGGGGAATGGCGGCATCTTCTTCCATATCCACTTGCTTTCATCAATCTGTATTCTTTTAAAACTTTCATCTAAGTATGTGCCCTTTTCAACTTTCATCACCGTCGATATTTCGCCATAGCCGATGATGCGAAGACCTGCCTTCTCCCTGTAAAGCTCTCTGAAATCCCGTAAGAATATTTTTGATAATTCGCAATCCTTCTTAAGATTTTCAACGATGAGATCGAAATTTTTAATGAGGTGACGAAGATTTTCAATGTCCTCACGTGCATATTCAGCATCATACATAGAAGCCGTGTCTGCTTTCGATATGGTTGGCAGATATCGTTTAAGATACGGAATCCGCTGAGTCGCAAGCAGGTATAGTGAAATTCCATGACCGAACAATAATCTGAAAAGATTGTCAGCTGATTTTGGATTTGAAATATATTTACTGAAAAACGTTCTAATTTTTTCGCGATCAAGAACCTCAAATTCGCTATCGATTCGTAACATCTCCTCCGCATCGGCTTTTTTTCCAAACATTCCCTGCAAGACATGAATGGAGTTTCTCGATATTTCCTTTTTCAGACGAAAAATTTCGCCATCATGCATCCAGAGTTCATCAAATGAATCTTTGAACGATCGAATTTCCCGATCAACCGATGCCAGCCGAAAAAACCTCAATCGTCGAATTTTAAGGGCGTGGACCAGGTTAAATCCACGAAAAAATTCATATAACTCATCAAAATCGTCTGGCATGTCATTACCCCATTTTCGCAAACGCGGTATGGGCAGCAGCAATAATCCTTTTCGCAACGGGCATCGTTATTATCAGAGGCGGAAGAAACTGAAGTACTCTCGGATCATTCCCCGAATATACCAGATACACCCCTTCATCAAACAGAAGCTTGAGAATAAAAAGTGCCGTCATTTCATCTTTGAATTCCAGCCCCATCATCAGGCCGATTCCGCGCACCTTCAATCCGAGATTCGGATATCGCATACTCAACCGCGCGAATTCTTTTTTGAAATAATTCCCCATTTTGAGAACATTCGAAAGCAGCTTTGCCGATTTAGATATTTTTATTGTTTCCATCGCCGCAAAACAGCCAATTTCGCTCCCCCCATATGTCGAGATATGGACAAACGGATCTTTGCGAAAGAAATCAGCATATCGTTCGTGGTAAACGGTTGCGCTGATGGGATATATCCCGCCGCTCATTCCCTTTCCGAGCACAACAATATCCGGCAGCACCTTGAAATTCTCAAACCCCCACATCTTACCAGTACGCCCAAATCCGGTTTGCACTTCATCAAGAATAAGAAGTGCACCTCTATCCTCGCATATTTTTTTTACACGAGAAAAATATGTTTTTTCCGGAACCACAATGCCCATCGTTGCGGGCACAGTTTCAAGGATAACAGCGGCAGTATCATCGGTAACCGCTTTTTCCATCGCACCAATATCATCGAAGGCAACCTGTGAAAAAGCCGGTGGCATAGAGCCGAATTTATCTTTGAACTTTGCATCACCGGTCGCAAGCGCAAAACCGGTATGGCCATGATATCCCCCTTTCGCAGAGATAATTCCACTTCTACCGGTCACCCCTCGTGCTAATTTTATGGCAAGATCTATCGCCTCGCCGCCGCTTACCCCGAACACAACCTGGTTTAATCCCTTCGGCATCATTGATGCAAGCAATGCCGCACACTCTGCCTTCGGCTTGCTGATTAAATGATGATTGCCGATGTCGTACACCTTCATTGCCCCGATGACCGCGCGAATTACCTTTTGATTTCGATGACCGAGATTGAAGACGCCGCCGTTGCAGTGACAGTTAATAAACTTTCGTCCGTCGATATCGCAGAGAATACATTCCTCTCGTGGGCCAGGCACGAATGTGATGTCGTATTTTCGATATGTCTCAACTTTTCCCGGCGAAACATGCTTTGCATACAGATTGATGATATCTTCTCTTTTGTTTTTCATAAGATCACCCCTTGGGCTTTTTCGTATCGATGTATTATTACGCTTCTATTTATCTGTCAATCTAAAAAGTGTATTATTTTTCTGCAGATTCCAGTATTTTTTCATCGCGCTTCACATTGCGCACGAGATATTACAGGAATTAATAATGTCTTGATTATTATCTCACTTTTTCCAATGGTGGCATTCAATACTGTGCCGAACATAAAAGAACTGTTGGAGTTTTTGATGATAGCGAAACCGCCTGGAATTGAAGATATTTTCCCTGATAGAATTGAACGATGGAACCATGTGATACGCACCGCGCGGGACGTGTTTCGTTTGTTTAATATCCGCGAAATTATCATTCCGGTGATGGAATTTACCGAAGTATTCGCCCGAGGCATTGGCGATGAAACTGATATTGTGTCGAAAGAAATGTTTACCTTTGAAGACCGCGGCGGACGCAGCCTCGCGCTTCGCCCCGAAGGCACTGCATCTGTGGTGCGCGCCTACGTGGAAAATGGTGATTATAATCGTCTTTCATCCTGCAAGCTCTTCTATATGGGCCCCATGTTTCGAGCCGAACGGCCGCAGAAAGGACGCCTGAGGCAGTTTAACCAATTTGGTGCTGAAATTTTCGGAAGCGCGCACCCCTATGCCGATTTTGAAGCAATCGCATCAATGAACCTCATTGCCCATAAGATCGGACTGAGAGACTACACATTGCTTATCAATTCAATCGGATGCCCCGCCTGTCGCCCCGCTTTCATAAAGGACCTAAAGAGTTACTACGCATCAAAAAAATCACAGCTCTGCTCGGACTGCAGCCGCAGGCTTGAAAAAAACCCTCTTCGCCTTCTTGATTGCAAGGTAGACGCCTGCGGACAGCTGAAAACTGAAGCCCCTGTCATTGCCGGCTATCTCTGTGATTCATGCGCACAACACCATGCAAAATTGAAAAGCCTGCTTGCTGAAGGCGGTATTTCTTTCATGGAAGATCCCCTCCTTGTGCGTGGCCTTGATTACTACACGCGTACAACGTTCGAATTCGTATCTGGATCAACAGGACAGAACGCATTTGCCGCGGGGGGGCGCTACGACACACTGGTTGAAATGTTCGGCGGCAAACCGACCCCTGCAGTCGGATTTGCGGCGGGAATTGAACGAATTCTTATTCTCCTTGAAACAAACAAGATCAATTCCCCCGCACTCGATGTATACATTGTCCATTCCGGCGATAATGCCTTCCATGAAGCGCGAAAGACGGCGATGGCACTTCGCGCCAGTGGCATATCCGCCGACATGGAAGCCGAAGCGAAAGGATTCAAATCGCAATTCAAGAAGGCCGACCGGGAAAACGCTCGTTTGGTGATCATCATCGGCAAGGATGAGATTTCACAAAATCAATATTCGATTAAAAACATGATTACCGGTAATCAGCAATCGGTCGCACGGGAGAATCTTATCGCATACGTTGCACAGGAATTATCCGCTCTTCGATTAAAGTGAGTTAATCGACAACACGGCTCATACCGATGCCTCTTTGTATGAAAAATCCAAAGAGTAAAAATCGATTACATGACGCGGCTTCATGCGAGAACACTATTTTTGATCATCATAATCTTTTATTGTTCATGTTTACACTACTAAAAAATGATTGACATACAATATTATTTTTTTATTAATCAAAACACAAAACAGCTGCCAGCCTACACTGCAGGCGAGGGAAAAACCTACCTCAATGCCATGAGCTCTGATTATTCAACACAGGGGACGCTTGAATTCAATTTCCTTGATGAGAAATCAAAAAAGGAACCGAATATTATTGATGTTCTTTCAGAAATATACCTGCTTCAAAGCCAGTCGCTTCCAGAGGGGGAAGGCCCGCTTGTCACACTGGAGCATCTCCAAAATTCCCGCAACATCAGGATACCCTTTACCACTGCGCGAAACAGAAATATCGAGTACCTTCTTGAACATCTCACTCGAAACTATCCGGAAACGGTAAAAACCATCACCACCTTCGATTTCAACGTCGATGGGGAAACAAAGAAACTCGATGTCAAAGAAACTATCGAATACACCGTTATGCTTTCTGAAAGCGCATTCGAGACTCTGCGGAAGGTGAGAGAGAAAAGATCGCTCGAAAATCTTTTGTCGTTCATTTCAAAATATCGAATCATCAATCTCTCAAAAGTATTAAAAAAGGCAAATAATAAAAATGCACTTTCAACAATCATAAAACTGGAACTGGGAAAATCTGTATTCACATTTAAGAGCTACCGCCAGGATAAAAACAGAATTGAATATGCCGAAGACTACTGCTTTCACGCAAATAACTACGAAAAGGTAAAATCATCGCTAAACTTTAAAAAATTGCAGGAGATAATTTCCGCATACGAAGATCTGATGATGCGGCGATTGAAAAAATACGGCATTCTCTCTGCTGACACAGGAGATTATCGAGACAAAAAACTCGAATACATTCTTCACGTTCTACTCGACGATCTCAACACCACTCTCTCAGACGGCGATCTTATCGAAGTGAAAAATTTCAAATCGCTCAGGAGCTGTCTGCTTAAAGTCGATACAATCCTGGATCCCACGCTCACCCTCGGCGGCGATATTGCCAAACTCACCCGTGAAAACGCAATTGTAAAAAAAACGGAAGTGCTCTTTGCGCTTCCGGAATTGACCGATGAACTCTTTGAAAAATGGATGACAGAGGAAAACCTCATCAACAATCGAATTATTGCGCTTGCTGAAGAGGACGATATCTATCTTATCGATGGGATGCGTTTTTACGCCACAATTTCAGAAATGGCGGATCGGATATTGTACAATCCCGCAAAACTTAATCTCATGGCGTATCAGGAAAGATCGTCGCTGGAAAATCGTTTTGATCTCTACGTAAAGGCAGCCGGGCAGATGCTCGCGAGTGCAAGCACAGCGCAGAAAGTCCTCAATGCACTTCCGGAGACACTGGAGCAATTACGAAAAATCGTGTCAGATTATGAAGGGAAAAAAGTTCAGCAGTTCGCGAAAAAAGAGTTGAAAAAAATCGAGAAAACAGTGCAAAATAAAACTTCTCTTTTGCGTAGAATTCTTAATTTTTTTAAATCGATTTTCACAGCCGGGAAAGAAGGGGCAAATGCATCCAAAAGGGTTGCCGTTCAGAGCGGGAGGGAATTGTCCCCGGAGACCCGACGCCTCTACGATAAAATCTCTGAAAGAAATGATCCACTCATTCCGCTCTCAGATTACATCACGCTTTCCGACAGCAATAATGCCGAAATTGACAGAACAATTCAGGAACTCAGAGAAAATGAACTAAAAGTAGTGGTTCCGATATATAATGCCCGTGAACTGCTCTATCCGAAGCGCAGCAAAAAGGTTCTCCTTCCCGACGTTGAGTATCTAATGATACCGCCAGAAGTGTGCCGTACACCGGAGGAAATTCGCGCATTCAGCGACTCTCTCTCTGGCTATAAAATCAAGGATGATGTGCTTTCAATAAAATCGATTTTAACAATTGAGAAATATCTTCTCACGATTTACCGGCAAAAAAGGTCTCAGGTGTTCAAAAAGGAATTATAACTTCATCCTTCTCTGGTTGCCAATGCAATACTGCGCGGTATCCACGCCCAACCGAAACTTTATTCTCCCCCCGCGCATGAACCCGATGTACCACATGATGCGCAAGACGATGAATCGCCTTCGCGGGGCGAGGCCGTTTTCCCCCTGCCGCTCCCGTTTTTATAATCGGTGACGTAAAAGCCTGAACCCTTAAAAATAATACCGGCACCACTTCCAATCAGCCTGCGCACTGCCCCTCCGCAATTGACGCAACTTTTTAGAGGTTCTTCGCTAATTGATTGAAAGGCTTCAAAGCGGAGTCCACAGGTATCGCATACATAATCATAAGTCGGCATACTGACCTCCAAAGTGCTGTCAATATAATGTACCGGAGACTAACAACCCGGTGAAGCAATAATACCATCGCACATGATTTAGCCACAGAGCTGGCGAGTGCTAATTTTTCAAGAATTTTTTAATTTTTTTACTGTAATTTAGCGCACGCTTCGTGAATAAATGCCTTAACCCTAATCAAATCCTTTTTAAATCGAATCGGTTTTCCGTCACTATCGCGGGCATTTGTCGCGGTACAGGTATCCACCCCATAGGGGCGAACTGTTTCAATGGCTTCTCGTACATTTTCCGGTGAAAGACCGCCGGCAAGAATAACCGGTAAATAGCTTTCCTGCACCAGCTTCCGTGCCATATTCCAGTCGCATGTCCTGCCCGTTATCCCGACAAAACCGGCCACCGGTTGCCAACGTGAAGCGCTTTCGTGTGCGCTCAGGAAAGTATCTGTTAAAAAGAAATCCGACAGGCTTTCAAATTCCGCCGCGAGTTCGAGGAAAGAAAAATCGTTTTGTGCACCGGATTCGGGAACTGGTATCGAACGCATAATTGAAACAGCAGGATAGCGACGCCGGATTTCAAATTGAAGTTGCATCAGTCTCTCTCTCGTTTCTTTTCCCGTTTCGTCGGCTACGAGAAATTCGCAAAAGTGCATGATGTCTGGCATGTAATAATCAAGCACGCGAAATACGGAATCGGGATCATTAAAAAGTGAAATGATGCTGCTTTTGGCACCTCCTGCCTGTACGATTTTCACCACTTCTCGAATAGCGGGAATCTGCCACTCCACATCAGAGAGGATTACACTGCCGACATGATCCACGCCCAGCGCAATTATCTCCTCGGCTTCTCGCGGATCCTGAATTTCATACACCTGGATGATGGGATAATTCATATACGATATGTCATTATCATTTTAATACGGCAATTCGGGATAAAAATATCTTCGTGTTTCAATATTCATCGTTGTATGGCATGAAGGCGATCACACCGGGAGATTGTCAAGAATTTTGATATTCATTGCGCAGGAATATCAGGTATTATTTTTTCCATCACCAGCTATCGCAACCAGCACAGCCATCGCAACAAAACAAACGGCTGAAAAATTATACGCAGCTGCATACGACAATGTATGATCGATAATTATGCCGCCCAGAAACGCAAATACCATCATGCCGCCATTGAAAAGAGCGGTAAACACTGCGTTTGATTTTCCTCTATCGCCGTTTGCCACAAGATTCACCAAATGAGCGTTGAGCACGGGATACAGTACCCCATGCGTAATACCATACAGTATACCCACCACAACAAGCATAAACAGCGAATGCAACCAATGTACGGCAATATTCATTATAAAGCCTACAATAAATATTGCCGCAATAAGGCTTTTTTTATTGGCATGCTCCATGGAGCGAAGTGCGGTAAATCGGATCAGAACAAGCACTGAAATGTATACAACAAAAAATGTGGAAAAATTTAATTCGGTAGTCGTACGCACGAAATTCGGCAGAAACGTAATAATGATGCCAAATCCTCCACCGAAAATAAACGAGGCGAGCGCATAGAGCCGATACTGAGCGGTATTAAAAAGGCGAAAAGTCCCCTCGAGACGCACATCATTTTCATCCCGCAGCGAAGGATGGAGATACGACATGAGAAACGTGAGGGAAAGCGCCAGCGCCATGAGAATCACTGCAATGACGTAAATGGAATGGTGCGATACTCCTTTCGACAAAAGAATCTCACCTAAAAATGGGCTTATGGCGTTTGAAATTGCTCCTGTCACGCCATACAATCCAATGGCTTCCGTCGCACGATCGGGCGGGACGCTTTCAAATACGATGGTGGTTCCCAGTATCATTGCGATGGCAAAGCCTGCCCCATGAAGTATGCGTACAAGCGGTACAAGAGGTGATATTGAGTAAATAAAAAGGTACATGCAAAATGACGCAAAAAGCACCATGTATCCGAGGCGCAGAAACCGTATGCGGTCGAATCGGTGTAAGATGGTCCCTATGTATATAGAACCAAAGATAACAAGCACCTTGTCGATGCTGTTCATCAGCCCGATGTAGGATTCGCGTGCACCAAGATCTTTCAGGTATAAAGGGAAGAGTATAAAGAAAGAATTGGCCAGGAAAAACAAAAGGTTTCCCAGCGCCGTAAGATAATAGATCGGCGGAAATTTTTTCATGCCTCAAGCGTAGCGGCCACGGATAAAAGGCAAGGATATTTCAAATATCTTCATCAAGAAAAAAATATCTGTTTAACATAGTAATACGCAATGACCCCCACCACTGCAAGCTTGAGCCCCATGCTGAAAATGATTCCAATAAACGCCCCGAATGCAGATTTCAGCGCCCTGTCGCGGTTCTCTTTATCCGTAAACTCTCCGATAAATGCGCCCACAAAAGGGCCGATAATGATGCCCCAGGGAGGAAAAAATATGAGTCCGAGCACCATTCCGAGTGTTGCGCCCCATATTCCACGCCGCGACCCGCCGAATTTCTTTGTGGCCCATAGAGGAAGCACATAATCCAGAATTGCTGCCATCACCACCGCCACGGCGATACCGATGAGAATTTTTGCTTCATAGTTTCCCCAGCGGGTGAAATGCGCACAGATGAGGCCCGCATAACCAAGCGGTGGTCCCGGTATCACCGGTAGAAAACAGCCTATAAAAGCAGCAAGAATGAAAATCGCACCGAGTAGGGCAAGAATGTAATCCATATTTCTCCTCTCGTTTTTAATTAACAATCATCCATGGCGCAAGAAAAAAATCAATAAAATAAGTTGAAAAAAACAGTGCAGTTTTGTTTCCTGAAAGAAGCGATCAGGAGCGATTCATGCACATGCGAAAAGTCCTTCACATCGATGCGGCGTTGAAACATCCCTTATACGCAAAAAAGGGATTGATGGTGATATCCCGGCGAAACTTGCCCGGCGGATTGAACAGTTTTACAAAAACCGCGATGAAGCGAACTTAGAGTTCTGGTATGAAATTCGAAAGTGCATCGGTGTGTCACTCAGGAAAATTGCATAACCTGCTTCCAATCCTTGCAACACTTCTTCTTACGGTGCCATGCGCCCTCAATGCGCGCGCAGGCGGCAAGTATGCGATGCTCCCTGGCCGCGTCGAAAAGGTTTTCGATGGTGATACCATTGCAGTGCGCCTCGAAAATGGGAAACTCGAAACCGTGAGATTCTGGGGTATCGACGCGCCGGAATCTTACATCAAACGATACGGGTATACCGAATTCATGGGCAATGAAGCAAAGCGCTTCACACAGCATATATTAACCGGGAATGAAGTGCTTCTGAAGACAGTTCATCGCGGCGACGATTTCTTGCGCGACAGATACAGAAGAATCCTTGCATTTGTCTATTGTGGCAAGGACGATATTTCCGCTTTACTCCTCGGACACGGGCTTGCAAAAGTATACCGAAAAAGCAAATGCCCGCGTCAGGCAGAATTTTACAAACTGGAAAAAGAAGCCCTCTTGCGCCGGGCAGGAATCTGGAACAAAGAAGCGGAAAAGGAATATTATCGTCGACAATATACATCAAACAAAAACCGCTTCCTGATTTTATGGTTCTGGGAACACGACAAGCAATTTCTGCAAAAACTCCTTCAGGAAACGCCATTACACTAATCGTTCAATACATTAATTTATTTCATTATAGTTAATAATATACCATAATTTGCATAATCTTACTTGACATTTGTTCATAAATAAACTATATTTCAGATTGTTAAATTAACGAAGACGATGCTCTGTATTTCTACGTGTGTACATGCAGAGCATGGTATAGATGATTGGGAGCGTGTATTTAAGAAAAGAGATTTATTATGTCGAAGACCGGCAACAATACCAACACCACCAACCTTACCAACTATGAAAAACGCTGGAAGGCCCTCATTGAGAATTCTACCGACATCATTACCATTATCGATGCGCAGGGCTTAATATCGTTTGTAAGTCCTTCCGTCGTTCATATTCTCGGCTACAGCGTCGAAGAAGTAATAGGGAAAAACCCTCTTGATTTTCTCCATCCCGACGACGTTGTCATCAATAAGAAATTTTTTTTGGTGCTCATACGAACTCCCGATCGCCTTGCTAACAGAAAAGTGCGTTTGCGCTCTAAAGATGGCAACTGGCGGATTTTTGATGTGACCTTTAAAAACCTGACGCATGATCCTGCAATAGGTGGCGTAGTGGTCAATTTTCGCGATATCACCGAAAAAAGGGAATACGAAAACCTCCTTCGCGATTATCGAAACAATCTTGAATCAATCGTTAGGACGAGAACCGAAGAGCTTATTACCACGAATCAACGGCTTCTTGAAGAAATTAACACCAGAAAAGAAATAGAGAGAAAACTTCGCGAACAGGGGAAATACCTTCTTGCCCTGCACAATACCGCTCTATCAATCATCGATCATCTTGATATAACCGAGCTTTTAAAATCCCTATCTGAAAATGCCGCAACTCTTCTGAGTGCGCCTCACAGCTTCATAGCGCTCATCTCTGACGACGGCCAATATCTCACCACCCGTGTTGGGATAGGAATTTTTGCCTCAAGAATCGGCGATGTGTTCTACCCGGATACTGGCATATGCGGTACCGTATGGCAGACAGGTGAACCCCTTGTCGTTGATGATTATCGCATATATCCAAATCGAATTCAGGGGAAAGATCTGGATGCAATCCAGGCAGTCGTTGCCATCCCCCTCAACACACAAGGAAAAATCAGCGGAGTCATCGGCATAGCCCGCGATCGAAACATGCCTCCGTTTGAAGATAATGAAGTGGAACTATTATGCCGATTTGCAGAGATGGCCTCAGTTGCACTCGATAATGCATGGCTATATGCGCAACTTCAAAAAGAATTAGAGGAAAGAAAGAAAACAGAAGAATCTCTTTGGGAAAGCAATGAAAAATATCGCACTATCCTCGAAAATATAGAGGATGGCTATTACGAAGTTGATCTCAAAGGCGTTCTCACATTTGTTAATTTTTCCATGTGTCGAATTTTAGGCTATCCCATGAACGAGCTTGTGGGCATAAGCTATCGCAAAATTATGGACGAAAAAAATTCTCGCGACGTATATCGCGCATTTAACCGCGTATTCACTGAAAAAAGCCCCCGTAAATCGTTTGATTGGGAACTCATCCGCAAAGATGGGCAGCGAATTACAGTGGAAACTTCCGTAAGCCTCATCACCGACCGAAATGGAAATCCTACCGGATTTCGCGGCATTCTTCGCGACATCAGCGAAAGGAAAAAATTTGAGAAGTCGCTGCAGTATATGGCGCACCATGACGCCTTGACTGGACTTCCAAACCGCATTCTTTTCACCGACCGTTTACTGCAATCAATTGCACATGCTGCAAGAAATTTTTCTCTTCTGGCGGTGCTTTTTTTAGACCTGGATAATTTCAAAGAAATAAATGACAATTTAGGCCACGATATAGGTGATCTTCTTTTAAAAGAGGTGGCAACCCGCCTTGAAGACACAATCCGTGAAATTGACACGGTCGCCCGTTTCGGCGGAGACGAGTTTGTATTTATCCTTCCCGATATCAAAAGTGTCGAGTACGCAAACAACGTGATTAAAAGAATTCATGCAGCTTTTTCAAAACCTTTTATCATCAAGGAACACCACATCACCATCACCCCCAGCATGGGCGCGGCGTTTTATCCGATCGACAGCGACAACATCGAAACACTCCTGAAAAAAGCAGACACCGCTCAGTATCGCGTGAAAGAAGAAGGGAAGAATAATTTCAAATTTTATAGTGCAACGATGCAGAAATGACACTATAAATATACGGCACTGCTGTCGTCGAACGTCAGCAAATCCCAAAAATTTCGACTACGCTCAAGCCATAGATACAGTGTCGGCAGCAGCAGAAGAGTGAGAACCGTCGAAGAAATCATCCCGCCAATCACCACTGTGGCAAGCGGCCGCTGCACTTCAGAACCGAGCCCGGTGTTAAATGCCATCGGCAAAAATCCAAGCGCAGCAACTAATGAAGTCATCACCACCGGCCGAAGTCTTGTAATCGCCCCCTCTTCAACTGCTTCCCGAAGCGCACGCCCCTGTTCGCGCAGGTGATTGAAAAAACTTACCAGCACCATGCCGTCTAAAATGGCAATTCCGGCAAGAGCAATGAAACCAATCCCCGCCGAAACTGACATTGGAATATTGCGCAACCAGAGCATAAAGACACCGCCGGTTATTGCAAATGGTATGCTGTTGAAGACTAAAAGCGTCTGTTTAATACTTTTAAAAATTCTTTCAAGAATGACAAATATCACTATAAGAAGTATCGGGATTATGATAAGAAGCCTGCGTTTTGCGGAAATGAGGTTTTTATACTGGCCTCCCCATTCCACGAAGTACCCTCGCTGCAGATTGAGCTTTTCCGAAACCACCCTCTTCGCTTCATCGACAAAGCTTACTGTATCACGGTCGCGAAGATTGATCGATATTGCGGCATAGCGACGTGAACGGCTGCGCGCGATAGTGGTGACTTGTTCATTTATCTGCAGAGTAGCAAGAGTTGCAAGTGGTATGCCGCCTCCCTGGGGATAGGAGATTGGTATGCGACCGATATCAGCGATATTTGTGCGGAATTCTTCTGCAAGCCTCACCATTATCGGAAAGCTTTTATCGCCTTCATATAGCCTGCCAACCTCGGTGCCTTTCATGGCAATGGTAAACGCATGATTGACATCTCCAATATTGACGCCATAGCGGTTGATCGCATCATAATTCAGTTTCACATCGAGCACGGGGCTTTTTCGAAGAGCAGTAAGCGGATCGAGTTCTACCGATTCAGCGCCTGGAATTTTTTCCATAAACACAAGCCCTCGTTCCACCAGTTCATAGAGAACAGACAAATCTGGCCCAAAAATCCGCAGGGTAATATCGGCACGGCTGCCCTCTAAAATTTCATTGAAGCGCATTTCGATGGGCTGGGTCATGGAAATTTCCTGTCCCGGAACTTCCTTTAAGATGGCTTTCGCGATATCTGCGAAAAGCTCATCTTTTGTTCTAGTTCTTCCGTTGAGTTTTTCCCATTTTGCATGATCCTTCTCCATGATCACGAACGTATCTGCAAAATTGACGCCCATTGGATCGGTGGCCGATTCTGGCGTTCCCATGCGAGAAAACACATGACGCACTTCCTTGAACTTCGATATTACGCGGTCTGATTTCATCTGCATCTCTAAAGATCGGTCGATGCCGATTCGCGTATCGCGCACCAATCCGATTACCATATCGCCTTCATCGAGTTTTGGAATGAAATCCGACCCCAAAAAAATAAAAAGAACAATGGCGCCCGTGGCAAGCGAAAGCGTTGGTGCAATTGTAGCAAATCGATGTTCCAGGGAAAAACGCAACACCGGTTTGTAGAGCTTTTCAATCTTCTGGAAAAAATTCTTTTCTTTTTTTTGCGATGATTTTTTCAGCACAAAAATAGTTGCAACCGGCATCAGGAAAAGCGCAATAATAAGACTTGCGACGAGCGCGAAAAGCACGGTCGTCGCCATAGGTTTAAACATTTTCCCCTCAATGCCGGAAAGGCTGAGGATGGGAATATACACGATCATAATAATAATTACACCAGAGAAAACAGGCCGGGCAACCTCCAACGCCGCATCACGTATGAGCGTAAATTTTTCTTCCGCCGATACCATTCTGCTCTCTGATGAACCATCGCCGCAAGCCTCATATCGCCGAATGATGTTTTCAATCATGACAACCGAACCATCGACGATCAGCCCAAAGTCGAGAGCGCCAAGGCTCATGAGGCTTGCGGATATGCCAAACGCGACCATGCCTGAAAACGCGAAGAGCATGGAAAGCGGAATTGCCATAGCGGTGAGGAGTGCGGCACGAATATTGCCCAGCACAAGAAAGAGCACCACAATCACCAGAATACCGCCTTCGAGGAGGTTTTTGGTGACAGTATCGATCGTCGCATTCACAAGAAAGCTACGAGTGTATAATGTTTTTATTTCAACATCTTCAGGAAGCCGAAGTTCTTGAACTGCTTTTTCAACATCAAGAGCAACGTTTCGGCTATTTGCGCCAATTCGCATGAGTACAGTCCCAAGAACCGCTTCTTTGCCGTCGTAGGTGGCAGCCCCAAGCCGCTGCGCATGCCCTTCAACTACCTCTGCGACTTCTTGGATTCGAATTGGCGCTCCAAACACATTCAGTTTAATAGGAATTTTTTTTATTTCTTCAAGTGAATTTATTCTCCCAAGTGTCCGAACAATGATCTGCTGGCCTTTTTGCTGAATATAACCTCCGCCAATGTTCTCTCCCAATTCTTCAAGAGCGGCGACGAGTTCACTGCATGTGATGCCGAATTGTTCCATCTTTCTCGGATTGACATTTACATGAATTTCTTTTTTAAATCCTCCATTCGATTCTACCTCTGCAACTCCGGAAATCGATTTGAGCGCCGGTTTTACCACAAAATCCTGAATTGTTCTAAGATATAGAAGACGTTCTTTTTCGCTCATCTTTGAAAGAGCGCTACCTTCTTTCGGCAGAAGCGTGTACATAAACACTTCACCAAGCCCGGTCGAGACAGGACCGAGTTCTGGAGTTATCCCTTTGGGTAGTCTTTCCTTTACTGCCTGAAGGCGTTCGAATACAAGCTGGCGTGCGAAATAGATGTCAGTGCTGTCATCGAATACCACAATCACCTGCGAAAGCCCGTATTTCGAAAGTGAACGAATATCTTCAACCCCCGGAAGGCCTGCAAGCTCTGTCTCTATGGGCAATGTCACCGTCCGTTCAATTTCTTCAGGGGCGAGGGCTCCGGTAGATGCATTAACCATCACCGAGACGTTTGTAATATCGGGAACTGCGTCAATCGGCAGACGGGAGAGGGAATAGACACCGAGCGCAATTACGGTTATTGTAATCGATATAACCCACAATTTTGAGCTGATCGCTTTTTCAACAAGACGCACGAGCATCAAAGCACTCCTTCGAGCGTCACTTCTTCCGCTGCTAAAAACCGAATTGAGGTGTGTATGTATACCAAGTCGAGCTGGAGGCGAAAAATTTCCTCCAAAATCTCATGAACCGAGGCATCCATTTCCAGATACATTGTCAATGGTACTCTTCCCTTTTTGAATTCAAGATCAGTATAGCGCATTTTCTCTTCATAGGTTTTTATATCGTTAATGGAAAATTTCGTTATCATCGATCTGATATATTCGTGTCGCGCGAATAGTGCTTTCATATCTTCAATCGCTCGTTTCTGTGACATAATTAATTTTTGTTTTTCAATCTTTATTTTTTCTTCGGCAATTGCGACCGCATGTCTATTGCGGGAAAAGAGAGGGATGGGGATGCTCAATCCTCCGCCGAAGCTGCGTTCACGCATTTCGGTTCGCGCATCATCATAGTAGAGCAATATTCCCACATCGGGATACGCAATGCGCTCTTCGAGTTCTTTGTTTTTACACGCGCCGGCAAGTACTTCTTTTTGCAGTCGTACCGGAAAAGAGAGCTCCTTCGCTTTTTTCATCAGAACATTTCTCTCGGCTGAAGGAGGCGTTTTAAACCAGCGGACCTGTATCTTGGGTCGGAAATCGCCGGAAAATCCGGTGAAAAGATTCAGTCTCGCATATACCGACGCGATATCCGCATCGACCTTATACACCTCCTTTTGAAACCTGGCAATTCGCATCTGGACAATCGCCTGCTCCACTTTTTTTTCTGGAGGAACCACTTTTCTTCCTGCCATATAGGCGTGGATCAATTGAAATCGCTTCAAGCGGCCGGTAACATGACGCTTCCGTTGGAGATGATACGCACATTCATAAGCAAGTCGTGTTACCTCATAGCGGACGAATAGCTTCAGCTCGGCGCTAGATAGCCGCGCATGCGACTCTTCGATAAGCGCGATTTCTTCCATGAGGCTTTTTTTGCCCGGGAAGGAGATTCTCTGTGATACGGTTACATTCCATTCGGGTCCTGATGCGCCATCAGAATTTTTTTTTCCAAAAGATATGCCAAATTCGGGATTGTACCACTCAGCGAGGTGTTTTCCTGATTCACGCGCTTCGCGTATTTTGCTCTCTTCAATTTTTATGTGTTCATACTTTTCAAGCGCAATACGTATAAGCTCTTCAAGGGTGTATTGGTTTTTTGGTAAACCTTCTGCTGCAATCGCTTTCCCATCAAAGTACAAAATTATCGAAAAAAATGCAGCGGAGAGGAATACGATACGAACTTTTCGATACATAGAGCGTATATACACCGCCTTTTAGAATATTTCAAGAATTTTTTTGCAGGTGGTCCTTTTAATGTAAGGAATACACGATGCTTATGTTTGCTCGATGTGATGGGAACAATTCCCCGACTTTGCTCGATTGGATATACGGATTGCCTTTAGAGCCACTACTTAGTGAATCACTACCTCCCTTTCCCGTGCTTTCAGTTGTCGTAGAGGAAAGAGCAAGATATTGCTCAAAAAAATACATACTCGATAGCCGAACATGGGGAAACAGCCGCACAATAATTCCCGCATCCGCACCTATAATCACATAATCCGCTGAATCACTATTGGACATGAACGCTATTTTTAAGCTTCGCACAAAAAAATTGTTTACATGGTACGATACTTTGTGCACAAAAGGCGAAACGTGCTGCATTATCACCATTTTGCATATTATGTAGAATACAAAAATGAACCTTTCGAATTTTTTAACTGCTGGATTTCCGCTCTGGGTACTCATCGCCAGCATCACCGCCCTCTTTTACCCTCCTTTATTCACCTGGTTTTCCGGGCATCTTATCACCGCAGGACTTGGCATCATAATGCTCGGCATGGGGCTCACCCTCACCGTTGACGATTTTGCACGTATTGCCCGAAATCCTTTTCGAGTTCTTCTGGGAGTTTTTCTCCAGTTCCTCATAATGCCGATTCTTGGCTGGAGTATTTCCCACGCGTGCGCGCTTCCTACAGAATTTGCCGTTGGACTTATTTTAGTTTCCTGTTGCCCGGGCGGAACAGCCTCAAATGTCATTTCATATCTTGCCCGTGCAGACGTGCCGCTTTCTGTAACGATGACAAGCGTCTCCACAATTATTGCCATCGGGGCAACACCGCTTTTAACGCTGTTTTATGCCGGAAGCAGAATTGAAGTGCCGGCATGGGGTTTATTTCTCTCTACCGTCGAGGTTGTACTCGTTCCAGTGATTGTGGGTATACTATTAAATAAATATATTCCGGAGTTTACTGCACGGATATTGCCCGCAGCACCCCCCATTGCTGTGCTCTTCATTACCCTCATCGTTGCTTCAATAATCGGCGCTGGAAGAGATATTATTTTGCAAAGCGGGCTAAAGCTCATTGGCGCGGTGTTTTCACTACATGTAGGCGGTTTCATCCTCGGGTATGTTTTTTCACAAATAATTGCACGAGATATCCTCGTGGCGCGCACCATTTCAATTGAAGTTGGCATGCAAAATTCCGGCTTGGGGGTCGTGCTTGCGAGAAACAATTTCCCCAATCCTGCCTTCGCCATTCCCAGCGCAATATCGAGCCTTTTTCATTCCCTCATCGCAAGCGCGCTTGCAGCGTGGTGGCGAAAGCGCCTGCCGCAAGAAAAAGGCGATTATGATAAAAAATAGTTGAAATTGTAAATTGGATTCTCAATATATGCACTGTCGTTTTATAAAATATATTTCATAATATGAAATATCGTAGTTTCTTTGAATATCAAAATATTGCTACCCATGTTGCATAAATCCGTGTATTGTTCCATACAATTCGGACGAATGAAAACACTTCTATACCGGATAAAGCGATGCGCGATCTCGAAAAGTCAATGAAAAATTTCGCCCTGCAGTTTATCTTCCGCACAGAGGGTATCAGTTACTTCGTCATAGTTCCGATGATTATATTTTACATAATCACCTGCATGGGGCTTAACGAAGCACAGATGATTCTTTTTTTGAAAATCGCCGCAATTGTTTTTGTTCTTTCCTTCACCACCACCCAAACAAATAATATACTCGTGATTCTTCCGGTTCTGCGCTATTTTAAAAAAATACTAGCCAATGAAATTGTCAGCAATGAAGAATATGCGAAAGCAAAAAAACGATTTCTCGCCCTGCCGTATATTCACAGCTTCGGCGCATTTTTCCGATGGGTATTCGGACTTGGGGCAGCGATCATTCCCTTCGCAATTCTTGCCGATCTGCGTCCCACACAGCAATTTAATCTATGGATGACCGCGATAATCAATGCCCCGCTTGGAACCGTGTTGTATTTCCTTCTCACCGAACTGTATATTCAAAAACTCCTCGATCAGGGCGCTTTTTCCACATGGGCAAAATTCGACTTCAAATATCGGATAATGATTTTTACCCGGTTGTGGGTATCCATGGTGGTGATTTGTCTTGTCCCGTTTCTCACCCTCCTCACCTATTTTTTAATCTACGCAGATCGTGCGCAGGTGCAGGAACCCTTTTTTTACCTGAAATTAAGCATTATCGGCTCATTCGGATTTTTGGGAGCCACGCTGGTTTCCTACATACTCTCGCGCACCATGATCGACAAAATACGGATCGTGCTCGACTTTTTGCGCAACCTCAGCGAAGGTTTATTATATCTTGAGCGCAGGGAAATTGCAGTTAACGATGAGCTGTCCTCAATAAATAAATCTGTCTATCAAACAAAAGAAAATATGCGCAATCTTGCCGCCGAGATTTCCTCAACTACACGCGATCTGAATCGATCATGTGAAAGTTTGAGAGTATCAGCATCTGTATTGGCGAAGATGTCACAGGACGAGGCAGCAATCATCGAAGAAACGTCCAGCGCCTACGAGGAGATGTCTGCCGCTTTCGAAATGAATATACGCAACACAAAAAGACAAAGCGAAGAATCGAATATTATCAGCGAAAACATTTCCATCATATCTGATTCAAGCTTAGTGCTGTCGAAACGCATTGAAAATCTCAAGGAAAAAGCCCGTACGTCAGTACAAATATCTGAATCAAGTGGAGAGAAGCTAAAAAAAACCGTCATTGCCATCAACGAATTGGCCGGCTATATTGAAAATATCAACGAAATGATCGAGATGATAAATGAAGTTGCGGATCAGACGAATCTGCTGGCGCTGAATGCGGCAATCGAAGCAGCCCGGGCGGGTGAGCACGGGAAGGGATTTGCAGTGGTTGCCGACGAAGTGAACAAGCTGGCTGATCGCACCACCTCACTTGCGAACGACATCAAGAAAATTATTTCGGAGCGGCTGGTAAATATCTCCGCAATGACCGGCTTTTTGAAAGAAACAGAACTCGCATTCAACAACATCAGCACAAGTATCGTTGAAATTGAAACCATCATCGAAGACGTGTACTCGTTCACGCAGGAGCTTGCTTCCAAAAATTCCGAAATAAAGTCAAAAGTTGTACGGCTTTCAGAAATTTCTCTGGAAATTTACAATTCATCAACAGAACAGAAATCGACAAACGAGGAACTGACCAGGGCGATTTATTCCATGAGCGAATCTTCCCAACAGACATCGCAAAATGCAGATATCGTGCATCGTGCAGCGGAAGATATCGAGACGAAAGCGCAGAAACTGCATTCCCTCGTGGAACGATTTAAGCTGGAAAAATAAAGGATCTTTTCAAGGCTGTTGAAAATTGTGTGCACATATCGGAAAAACCGATTTTTTTTAATGACAAAAGCAGTTTTAGATACCCCCATAATTCCAAATTCACTTTTCCAGTCTTTGCAGTAGTTTTATCGCCGCCTCGTTATGCGGGCTAATTTCAAGCGCACGACGCGCATATACAGCTGCTTTTTCATTATTATCGTGCTTTCGGTAAAGTTCGGCCAGAGCCAGACAGGCTTCCGTATTCTGGGGATCTATTTCGAGCACTTTTAAAAACTGCTGCTTTGCCTTTACATCCTCATACTCAGGGCCTTTATAGTAAAAACGCGCCAGATACAGATTCAAATCGCGGGAGTCGGGATAGATTTTTAGCGCTTCCTCTGCGTATTTTATCCCTTCCCGTACATGTGCTTTTCTTGTCTCATTCGTCAGGGTGAATTCGTATGCCATTCTGTACTTCGCTTTCGTCATCCCTTTGAGCAGTAGATATTTTTCTTCGTTGTCATATATCAGGGGAAATTCATTGTAAGCTTCGCGGTATTCTTTCATGGCATAAGCCAAGGAATTATCCTTCATGTAAATATGGCCGAGTGCAGCGTGAGCTTCAGGATATCTTCTGTCGACTTCGATGGCTTTTTTATAGTGTGCAATCGCGTAGGCATAATCTCCATTGTGCTTATAATAATCGCCGCGCGCCTTGTAAATATATGCGGTGCGCGAAAAGCCCGCCTCGATTTTTTGCACTACCCGATAGCCCGGCCATGAATATTTATAGTTGCCATAACCCACAAGCATAGGTCCAAATGAGGCATCGCGATAGACGATCTTCACATCAATTCGACCAACAACCAGATTGCGTTTATTGATTACAAAGAGTTCATCGCCTTTCTTTATTCCTTCTCCGCTGTACAATCGCACTGTCACCTTACTGTTCGGCTGAGACACCTTCATCAGCTCCTGCGCATGCGCATCTTCTCGCACCCCGATTGCGGTGATTTCACCCCGCGGGATCGCATACCATCCATTGCTGTCGCTTTCGGAATAAAATACTTTCACTCTCTCCGCCGTATGATGCGCACGAAGTTCAATGGCAAATGATGGTGCAGAAAACACCAGAATTGTACATCCAAAATAAACGAATGACACAATATTTCGAAATTTTAACATAAATATCCTTTAACGCAATAAGCGTATTGGATTTAGCGGTGTGAGATGCTTTCGTATTTCAAAATGGAGATGAGGCCCTGTCGATGCGCCGGTGGTGCCCGAACGCGCAATTACATCTCCTGCTTTCACCACGTCATTTTCTTTTGCTAAATTTTCCTTGTGATGCGCATAGACAGTGATAAAACCCTCATCGTGTTTAATAATAATCATATTCCCGAAAATTTCCTTCCATCCGCTGAAAATCACTTTCCCATCTGCAGCAGCCTTTACGGGCGTGTCCATGGGACAGCCGATATCAAGGCCAGTATGAAAACTTCTCTTTCCCGAAATCGGGCTAATTCTTCTTCCGAACGAGGAAGTAATACGACCATAAACGGGCCACAGAAATATTTTCCGTGGTCTTTCCTCGCGCGCTTTTGCTACAGAAGCCGGTGCCCTTCGCGGAATAATCATTTCCGCTTTTTTCTTCTTAATCGGATGCGCATCAGGAATAAACAGCACCTCTCCTATCCGTATTGTATTCCCCGCGATATTATTGTGGCGTCGTATTTTGTGCACGCTGACGCCATACGCCGCGGCAATCGAACTAAGCGAATCTTTGCGCATTATCTTATGCT
Organism: Leptospira biflexa; assembly: GCA_020721925.1. Classification (GTDB taxonomy): domain Bacteria; phylum Spirochaetota; class UBA4802; order UBA4802; family JAGODF01; genus DYLV01. The sequence goes on along the minus strand of DYLV01000004.1, from coordinate 13,784 downwards.
TCACTCCTTCTCGGTTCGGCACCAGAATCTGCTTCCCCGCGCTTAGCATGTGTGGATTTGAAATATCGTTGGCTTTAATAATAAGTTTATGGTCAATCTTGAATCTTCTTGCGATGCTCCACAGATTGTCGCCCTTTCGAATGGTATATTTGCTGAGGTGCCATGATCGATCTTTTTGGCGCAACAAATTTAATTCCTTCATAAAAGTGTTTTTCGGTTGCACGACGTTTGTGCTTTCAAGAGAATCGCTGAAACGGTCATCATACACGATTTTGCCCTGGCTTTCCTTATGAACAGGTTCTTCTGGCTCTTCCTCGGCGGTAATTCCGTGTATAATAATAGCATTTTCAATTTTTTCAAAATCGCTATCATGCCGTGGAGTATTCGAGGATGCATTGCCCGAAAGTTCACCGATACCGATAATACAAAAAATGACAACGGCAACAACGCCGGTTATGACAATAATCGGTTTTCTCATACTACATACATCGGAACAATGAACGACAATCTTTACCGAATCACGGATGCTGTGTGCATGGAAAAATCTCAGGCACTATTGCTGAAACGCTTTTTCTATATGTTCATCAGCGTCAGGATATGCGCGCTTTCAGCTGATGATTTCATCGTAGATGTTCGAAATGTTTTTTTTAAGTACGTCAATGCCTTCACCGGTAATTGCTGATCCGATAATTGGAAACATATTTGATTGAATAATTGGTAGCTTCGCATCATTGCGAGTGCAAAGGTCTATTTTATTATAAAACATAATTATCCGTTTTTCAGAAGCGCCAAGTGCGGTAATTTCCCTGTTTACAGTTTTTATGGCTGAGAGCGGATCGGCCGATGATATATCGACGACATGTAGCAAAAAATCTGCCTCTGTTATTTCTTCCAATGTAGACTTGAAGGACTCAATAAGGTTTGCCGGAAGATTTCGAATGAAACCAACCGTATCGGTAAGGAGCACTTTTCGCTTTTCGTCCAGATACACCGAACGTGTGTAGGAATCAAGGGTCGCGAAAAGCCGGTCCTCAACAAAAAGATCGTCTTTTGCGAGCACATTGATGAGGGTTGATTTCCCTGCGTTCGTATACCCTACTACCGCACCTCGAACCACGTCTTTCCGCCCGAAGCGCACTAACTTTCTATGTCTGCTGATGGCATCGAGCTTTCTCTTCAACGTGGAAATTCTTCGTTCGATATGCCTGCGATCGGTTTCAATCATCTTTTCTCCGGGGCCTCGAGTACCGATACCTCCGCCAAGCCGGGAGAGTACACCTCCAAGACCCTTAAGCCGCGGTAGCAGATACTTCAACTGTGCCAATTCAACCTGGATCTTCGCTTCAGCACTTTTCGCCCGACGGGCAAATATATCCAGAATCACCTCCGTGCGACCAACCACCCTGCATTTGAGCTCTTCTTCAAGATTTCGAATCTGGCCGGGTTTTATGGTATTCAGATCAAAAACAATGAGAGTGATATTTTTTTCTCTAATCCTCTCTTTGATTTTTTCACGCTGTCCTTTGCCAACAATCGAGGAAGCATCGATGGATTGACGGAAAAATTGAATCGAATCGATGACATCTGCACCGGCGGTGCGAACAAGCATTCGCAGTTCATTCAGCGATTCTTTCGATTCATCGACATCATTCTTTCCAGATACCAACCCCACACAAAGGGCGTGTTCATCTTTTGAAATGGGAATCCGATTTACCGATGCATCCATGAAAAAAAACCCTGCAGCCGGGAACAATGTTATTCCCGGCAAACCATCCCTTGTTGACTTCTAACGCATACCGCACAAAATTTTTTGAGGAGTAAATAATGTTCTCATGAAGAGGAGCCATATCGTAAATCTCCCTGATGAATCCGCCCGCATCGATAAACGCAATGCTCAGCGGAATGTAGGTGTTTTTCATCCAGAAGGAGAGCTTTTGATCGTACTCAAACACAAAAAGCATACCTTCGTTTACAGGAAGAGTTTTGCGAAACATCAGACCTTTTCTGCGGCGGAATTCATTGTTCGCGATTTCAGCATTGAGAGAAATTTTCGTCCCTCTTACATTCTGCAACGTAATTCGGCAGGTGCGCTCTTCAGAAAAAACACTTCTGAATTGTGTGAATGGCAGTATGATTGCGGTAATGAAAATACAGGCGACGGTCTTCTGGAGCCAATGTGCGGCCATCATGCGCATAATTAAACGATACATCAAAGTTATCCTCATGTCAAGTACCTTTTCCCGCGCAGAAGCACATAAAATTCAGTTCCTTTTAGAGCCGGAACGCGCAGTAACAACCCGACTGTATCCACAGAGGGAATTTGCATAAGGCTGCAGGCACTTCATTGCCATGGTACTCATACCGTTTAAAGATGCCTTCATTTAGCTCACATGCAGGATAAGGACAGGCAATTCACTGTCAACAGAAATTGTGTAAAGAGGCCAAAAGGCAGGGCACCGGCTCCCTCGCCAGTAGTAAATGTCCACCGGCGCGAAATCCGAATCATGTGCACACGCTTCACGCAGCGATATCGACCCACCTCCATTGATGGGACCAAACCCAGGAATGCACACTCACCGCACTCAGTATTACTGCGTGAGCGACCCGGATATCTCACAGCCGAAGAAACATGAAATGCGTTCTATGCGATTACGCAAATACGTGCTCGAAAAATCGGGGCAAGGCCACATCAGTCCTCGCCTTTAAGGCGGGCCATGATTGCACGAATAAAAAGCGTCATCCTGGCCATTACCAGAGTGCTTATGGCAATATCGATGATTTTGGGGACATTAAGGCCGGTGCGCAGAAACACGCGAAGCTGATCGACTTTATAGCACAGAAAAAAAGCAACGATAATGATGAGAATATCGCGGGTCGATTCAACCGCGCGGTTTGATTCAAGGTTTTTCAGTGCAGAGACGGAAAAAATCGCCATAATTGACGCTTCGAGGATGATTGCAATGATGAAAATATTGACGACATTTTGAAGAAGCGCATCTCCGTTCATAAGCCACTCCTTTGGGAAAACTCACATTCCTTTATTGAAATTAAACACACGGTGAAATATTTGTCAATAATAATTTTATAATTTCAATTACAATACCTGACTGAAAAAATCGAGTCCATTGCGTAAACCCGGACAATCATTTCTCACTGTAAAAATTTTTATTACAAAACAAAAAAAATTTCATGCAACCGCCCTTTTCATCGTCTACATAATAGGAGGAGAAAAATGGATTTCAATCGCGCGCAGGAAAAAGCAATTAGCCCGGAAGGAGGAGTGACGCTGGTAATTGCTGGCGCAGGAACCGGCAAGACCAGATGCCTTGTTGAGAAAACGGTGCGAATCATAGGACAAAATATCGCGAAACCAGAGGCCATTCTCGCATTGACATTTAGCAGAAAAGCAGCTGAAGAGTTGAAAGAAAGAATTGTTCAGCGAATCGGGGAAGCCGGAAAGCGCATTATCGCCGGGACATTTCATTCATTTTGTTATTCTCTTCTCAGAGAATATTATCGTGGAGAACATTTCTATTTAACAAACAGGGATTTTAGCATAATAGATGCAGAAAAGCAGGAGGAAATCCTTTTTCGACTGCTGAGAAATAATCTTGAGGATTTCCTCGGCTTTCCGATTAACCTGATCGTCCGACTCATTGCAAACTGGAATTCTCTTTCACGCGATAAAATCATGCGACTCCGTTCGTCCGGCCTATATGATACCATTGAACGGGTCATTGCAACATATTCTCAATACAAATGTGCACATAATTTATTCGACTTTCACGACCTGATGGCTAAAGCAATCGAAATACTTCACAATGACACAGATTTTCGCCGTGCGATCTTCGAACGATACTCATATATATTCGTGGATGAATTTCAGGATACATCCGATGACAATTTCCTTCTTCTGAATCTGCTTCTGCCGCCGAAAAACCGAAATCTCTTCGTAGTGGGAGACGACTGGCAATCCATTTATGGTTTCCGTAATGCCCGCGTGGAATACACGGTCAATATGAGGAAATATTTCCCCGAAACGCGCATCATTAATCTTACAGTAAATTATCGATCGAAAAAAGAAATTGTCACGCTTTCGAATACTTTCATACGCCGCAACCGGTTCAGGACAAAAAAAAAGCTCTTTTCGGCAAGGGGCAGAGGGGGTACAGTACGGGGATATACGGTGAAAGAGCGCATTGAAGAAATCTCCTTGATAAAAAAAATTCTTCCTCACCTAAAGGGCAACGCGGCAATCCTTTTTCGAAATAACTGGCAGGGGGAAATCATACAAAAAGCGCTCGGGAAAGACGCCGGAATGCTTTCCTTTCTGACCATGCATGGCTCGAAGGGGCTGGAATTTAAAACTGTCATCATCGCCGGAATTTCGGATGACATCATTCCGGATCCGTCTAACGACATGGAAGAAGAGCGGAGACTTTTGTACGTTGCGCTCACAAGAGCAAAAGACGAATGCATCATAATCGCCCATCAAAAAAACGATGGCACGCTTGCAGTGTTCGCGCGAGAGCTGAAAATGCGATTTTCGCCATTCAGCGAAACTTTTTGAGAATTTTGCTTCGATATTCGGAAATCACCGTTTGTCGTCTTCTGCTTTCCATGAGAATATCGTATCGAAGCTGCTTCGGGTTCATCTGCTTCCGAAGCGCGCTGATTTCATCATCGTCGTCACACGCGTCGATGAGCTTCTGAATAGCGAGGATCTCCTTCCGCAGAAGCATCTCCTCCGGAATAATGCCTGCATTTTTCATGATTTTCACAACGATACGCATGTCTTCCGGCACACCTGCCAAATAGTCAGCAGGAAGCGGCTTCCCCTTAAGCGGTATGTACCTGGCGACAATTTTTTTAAATTTATTAAAATACTATTGACACAATCGCCTTGTTTCGATAGGCACGTCATAGTTATTCACGAACGGCATATACTGCAAAAGCCGGTCGATCCTTCTGAGGAGGTACACATGGACAGATTCATTACCGACATCGTCAAAGAATATCATGTATTATTTCATAAGACATTCGCTATCGGCACCATTATTGCCGTATGGGTTGTTATCACCGGCATCATCCGATTTTCAATCGCGGTCTATCGGCGGGCAAAAGGAATTTATCCTCCGGCAACAAGCCAGATGGAAGAACATTGAAATCATGGGGCGGAAATCGCCCCTTTTTTATTTTCTCTCAATACACATCGCATCCCCATAGGAAAAAAACCGGTAGTGTTCCCTTATCGCTTCTCGATATGCGTTCATCACCAGCTCATATCCCCCGAACGCACACACAAGCATAAGGAGCGTCGAGTTTGGCGTATGAAAATTTGTGATGAGACAATCAACCGAATATACCTCTCTCGGCGGATAGATGAAAATATCAGTGCTTCCCTCCCCGGGAACATTTTTACCATTCATAAAGGTTGATTCGAGAACGCGAAGCGAGGTGGTGCCCACCGCGATAATGCGACAATCCTCTTTTCTCGCTTTGTTGATGATGTGTGCAGAGTCTTCCGGCAAAAAATACCGTTCCGAATGCATCCGATGCTTTGACAGATCTTCATCGCGAACAGGACTGAATGTTCCCCATGATACATCGAGATTCAATTTTGCAATACGAACCCCTTTTGCCATGCATGCCGCGAGCAATTCCTCGGTAAAATGCAATCCTGCGGTGGGAGCAGCAACCGCACCACTTTTTTCTGCATATACTGTCTGATAGCGAATTCTGTCGGCGGATGTCGCATCGCGCTTGATATATGGCGGCAATGGTGTGCTACCGATCTTTTCGAGAAGCGCATCGGTGAATTCTTCCGAACTTTTTATGCGAAACGAGTCACCCACGCGCGCCTCAATGATAATGTACACAGAAGGATCGTTTACAGCACACAAAATCTCTCCTGGTTTAAGGCGAGAGCTTTTATTGGTAATCGCAAGCCAGCAATAAGTATTGAGCCTTTGCGTCAGAACCACCTCGACTCTACCGGAACTTGCCCTGCGAAAAAGTATCCGGGCCGGTATCACCCGTGTGGTATTGAGCACCATGACGTCTCCTGCTCGAAGAAAGTTTAAAATATCCGTAAACCTTTTATGATGGAAGTTTTTAAAACAATCGATTACGAATAGGCGTGACTGTTCCCTTTTTTGGGAAGGATATTGTGCAATGTACTCATCCGGAAGATCAAAATCAAAATCTGAAAGGGTAAATGAAGCTTTAGTCATGGATTTCTGTGCCCAAACGGCCATGTAAAGAATCAGCAACACGTCGGGCAATAGTTGGGAAGTGACGGGTATCTCCGTCAATGCTTTTTATCGACACATTTCGATAATAATGAATTAATATCTCTCTGAAACTTTTACCGCTTTCTGCCATTCCTCTTGCGCCCCACTGGCACATGCCCACGCCATGACCCCAGCCGTGGCCTGAAATATTGAGAGTTCGTCCCCGTTTTTTAACATCAAACGCAAGACTTTTAATTTTTTCAGGTGAAATTAAAAGCCTGAAATCGTTGCCGCTCATATTAGCCATGCCATGGCTGTGTCGAACCACCACATTGCTCACTCTCCCCTGATTTTTCTTTAGAGATATCATATCGACGGTGCGTATCTCAGGATAGCGTCGATTAAGCGCCCGTTTGATTTCGAATACATTGATTGAATATTCCCACAAATAGTTCGGGGAAGCTGAGCAGAAACCACAATGAACCGATTTGAGATATGGAAGATCAGAACCCTGCCATACGAACCGGTCATCGACGGTCTTTCCACCACAAGTTGAATGGAAAAACGATACAATCGGTTCGTTTTGAAATAAAATCACCATGCTCCCTGTCTCATCAACCGCTTTTTTGCACGAAGCTTTTTCAACATCAATTCCTTTATACACCTGAGCACTCGTGGTCGCATCCAGATCGAAAAGCATGTTTTTTTGTTTTAAAATGCGATACAGCGCGTAGGTGCGCGCCGCAACTGCCTGAGCTTTCAATGCCTCAAGCGGCCAATCGCCCGGCATTTCTGCTGGTACGACCCCATAGAGATATTCATTTAGCTTTAATGAATTGATCACATATAGAGTTCCCGCGATATTGTGCAGCGAAATCGTTCCTCGATATCGAGAATTGTTAACTTGAATCGGTTCATTCCATGATTCGACATATAACGGACGGCGAATCAATTCAGGTCGTATCATCACCTTTTTGCCGGAAGGAATAAATTTATATCTTCCTTCCTCTTCACTCACTTTTATTTTGTCACGGGATGAAATCGATACGCCCTCTTTCGTTTTTAAAAGCAATATTCTCACATTCCTGTCTTGCGCGAAAACCTTTTGTCCGCGTCCGGACAATACCCGTTCGGAAGGAGCGCATGAAAAAAGGAACCCTGCGGCCACAAAAAAGCATGCAGGGGTAATCACCGCATATAGATAGCGACATATAGGTACTGACATAATCAACCCTTGGGATGAAATTTTTTATGAATTTCTTTAAGCTTCTTTTGCGCCAGGTGTGTGTATATCTGGGTTGTTGAAATATCGACATGCCCCAGGAGTTCCTGAACCGATCTCAGGTCGGCACCGTTTTCGATGAGGTGCGTCGCGTAAGAATGGCGAAGCGTGTGGGGGGTTATATTTTTGCTGATGCGCGTTCGATCCACATATCCCTTCAAGAGGCGCCATACCGATTTTCTGTTCAATTTCAAAGCTTTTTTGCTAATAAAGACAAATTCACTCTGACGACCACCAATAATATACGGCCTGGATGATGTATTGTACAGCTTAAGCAGTCGGAGCGCCTCATCGCCGAATGGTACTATTCTTTCTTTTTCGCCCTTGCCTTTCACTTTCAGCAACCGATTCTCAAAATCTATATCGGACATTTTCAGCTCTACCGCCTCGGAAATGCGCAGCCCGCAGGAATACAGCAGTTCAAAAATAGTTTTATCGCGTAGCTCGAAGATATCATTTTCGGAAATTGACCTGAAAAGCTCCGTAACTTCTTCAATCGAAAGAAAATCGGGAAGCGTCTTTTTCACCGAAGGGGTTTCGATTTTTATCGTAGGGTTATCGATATTCCCCATTGTATCCGAGATGAAATTATAGAATTGCCGAATCGCCGCAAGTGAGCGCGCCAGCGTGCGCGATGAATTGTGCTTCTTTGTTTTTTCAAACTTTAAAAAACGCATGATATCATCCTGCGTTGCCGTGAGAATGTCCTTTTTTTCCTTCGAGAGAAAATCGCTAAACTTTTTCAAATCGTATGTGTAGGAGTACACCGAATTGGGGGAGAGACCCTTCTCAATTTGAAGGAACCGTTTGAATCGTTTAATCGCCTGAATTTCTTTCACCGCTTTTCTCCTTGAAACGCCCCCGATGCTCCTCTCAACATATCGTGGGCCGAATAGTTCCCCTCTGTCCGCATTACCAGTTTTGCTGTACAATAATAAAAGATTGTTTTTTGTTATTTTACTACTAATATCGGTAATCTGTGGATTATGTCTTTATTGAAAAATAAAAAATTTTTTTGTCATTGATGTGTAAAATAAATAAACAACATAAATATTAATATTGACATTATTAATAAATCGCTATATATTTTATTTTATAAATTAAAAACTATACTTGAGGATATACGATTATTCGTAGCGCAGGGCATCGATGGGCTTAAGATCGGCCGCCTTCCTTGCGGGATAATAGCCAAAGAAGATTCCTACTGTAAAAGCAAAGAAAAACGACACGACAATAGACATAAACGACATAATGAAGGGCCATTCGAGAAAATAGATAATCGCATAATATATCGAAAGCCCAAGCATTATTCCCACCGCTCCTCCCACAGAACTCAGAGTGACCGATTCAATAAGAAACTGGAGAAGGATGTCGTTCCTTTTGGCTCCAATGGCCATTCTGATTCCAATTTCTCTGGTACGCTCGCTTACCGATACCAGCATTATGTTCATGATACCGACTCCCCCGACGAACAGAGATATGAGTGCGATACCCGCCAGAAGAATCGTTAGCGTTTTTGAAATATTTTCCGCGACTTTCAATTGCTCAATGCTTGTTTTTATGTGAAAATCATCAGGAGAGTTGAAAGGCAAATTATGCTTGCGGCGAAAATACTGACGCACAACCTCAGCGGTTTCATTCACCATGCCTTCATTATGCGCAGCGATGTACAACTCGTCGAAATCTTTTCTGTTTTGCATGCGAATTGAAGCAGTGGAATACGGCATCACCAATACGTTATCAAAATCGCGGCCTGAAAAAGCCGAACCCTGTTCTGCAAGAAGACCTATCACCTGGAAAGGAACGCTTTTGATGAGAACGGTTTTGCCTATCGGATCGGCATTGCCGAATATTTCATTCCACACGGTAGTCCCGATGATTACGACCCGGGCCAGTGAAGCAACCTCCGCCTCGCTAAAATATCTTCCGCTCTGAAGTGTCATATCCTTAATCTGGAAATAATCATTGTTGACACCGTATATTCGGCTGAGCATATTTTTATTCTGAAACACAATGGGGATATATGAATCATAAATGAGCGGAGATATGTACTTTACATGAAATATTCGCCGAAGGTTTTCCACATCCCTCGCATCAAATGCACGCGAGGGGCGGAAAACGGACATCGCATTAGTGCCGAAGGTGGTTACTTTATCGCGCACTGCAACTCGCGCGCTGTTTCCCATCCCCACCATCACGATAACCGATGAAACCCCTATGATGATACCCACGCTTGTGAGGGATGAGCGCATTTTATTTTTCGCGATCGCACGCACCGCAGTGATAAAAAGATTTCTCACATTCATTTTGATTTCCCGGTCACAGCAACTTTTTTTCTTTTCGGGATTGGTGTATCCTCAATGATAAGTCCGTCGCGGAAGACAACTTTTCTGTCGGAATATTCCGCAATGTCCGGCTCGTGAGTTACTAAAATTATCGTTATTCCCATTTCACGGTTTAAAGCGGTAAAGATGTCCATCACTTCATTTGAATTTTTTGTATCAAGATTTCCTGTTGGTTCATCGGCGAGAAGTATTGCTGGTTCATTGATCAGCGATCGCGCGATAGCCACCCGCTGCTGCTCTCCCCCCGAAAGCTTGTTCGGATGATGGTGTTCGCGACCGGCAAGGCCTACCATTGCAAGAAGTTTTCTTGCTCGATCGCGCATCTCCTGCGCAGAAACCCCTCCCTTATACATCAACGGCAGTTCAACATTTTCCAGAGCGGATGTCCTCGATAGGAGATTGAACCCCTGAAAAATGAATCCGATTTTTTTATTCCGAATTTCAGCTTTTTCATTTAAAGAGAGAGAACAGCCGTCAATGCCGTCAAGGATGTACCTGCCAGAAGTAGGCGTATCCAGAAATCCGAGAATATTCATAAATGTCGATTTTCCCGATCCGGATGCGCCCATGATGGAAATAAATTCGCCCCTCTGCACTGCCAGCGATACACCTTTCAAAGCGCGGACACTTACCTCCTCGCTCAATCGGTAAATCTTCACCAGATCCTGTATGTCGATGATCTTATTTCCCATAGCTAGTTATATCGTCTTTTCGCGCAAGGGTTTTCTCAATATTCACCAGAACGCTATCACCCGGCGCTATAGCCCCACCCGTAATTTCAGTGTAGAGGTCTCCTATAAGCCCTGTAGTCACTTCGACTTTCTCGACAGGCAATTCCCCAATGATTCCCTTTCTTTTTTTCCAGATTATTTTTTTCCCGGATTGATCGACTGTTTTAACCGGCGATACAATAAATGCCTGATTCGGTACGCGCAGCACGTTTTTCTTTTCGCCAACCTGAACCACCGCAGTGGCGGTCATTCCTGGCTTCAGCAGGAGTTCATCATTATTGCAATACACAAGCGATTGGTATGTTATTATAGCGCCCTGTGGAATCGGATTGAAACGCACCTGGCTGATCGTGCCGGTAAAAACTTTATCTGGATATGCGCTGACCGTGAATCTCACATTCAGGTTCGTTTTAACATTGCCGATTTCCGATTCATCAATATTTATTAAAAGACGCATCTTTTTCATATTCTTTGCAATAATAAAGAATATTTTTCCGGGATTATGTATTTCTCGCGGATTCACTTCCCGTGAAATAATTGTTCCCGATATAGGTGCATAAATTCTGGTATATGATTTCTCCTTTAATATTAGTTCGTATTCGAGTTTTGAATTTTTGAACTTGGCGAGAGCCTTTTTATAGGTTATTTCCGCGATATCATATTCCTTTTTTGAAATCAAATTTTCTTTTAAAAGTTCGTTTTTGCTTTCCATATTGCTTTTTATCTCTTCAAACTCGAGTTTGGCACGTTCGTATTGCAAACTCACCCGATATACTTTTAAATCGATATCAGTTGAATCTATTTCAGCAAGCAACTGCCCTTCTTTTACCTGTGAATTGAAATCAACATACACAGCCCTGACAGGACCGCCGATCTTGCTCATTACGTAAAAAGGGTCTTCTACTTCCAGTCGTCCGGTCACTGCAATAGTCTTCACCACATCAGCTTTGTGCACTTCCTCATAGCGATAGGTAACGTCAATAGTTCTTGTGCAGCTGCGAATCCAGAAATAAATAATACATATTAATCCGATAGAAATAATCGAATATACAATTTTCTTTGTCGAAAATTTCATTTGCATAATTGATCCTCGCGTATCCCTGCGATGTGTGATAATTCAGACTTGGTAATAAAATAATCAAACTGTGTTTTGACCGCTGCAAGCTGTGCATTGAGCAATGCAAGCTCTGCGTTGCTCACTTCAATCTGGGTACTCATGCCTCTCACATAATAATGCTGTGTCAGCGCAAGATGCTTCTCCGCATTTTGGATCATTAACTTTGAATTCTGGACCTGTTTTAAAAGTTCAATCATAAGATAGTAATTCGCTCTTATCTGGCTTTTAATTGTAAGGTTGGTTTTTTTCTCATCGTATAGTACTGTGTTATACTCGGCCAGTGATTTATCGATCCGGGCGGAAAGGGCTCCACCGGTATACACCGGCATGCTCGCGGTAAAACCTGCATGAAAAGTTGGATCCCAGTTATTGCCCATCAGTCCTGATTTGATCGACTCTTTGTTTTGAAGATCTCTGTTTTCAAAACCGAAGGCCGCCTGAATATCAACCCTCGGGTGCCTTGATGCTTTCTGCAGTTCAATATTGAGCTTACTTAATTGTTTACGTAATTCAACTGATTTCAAATCCAATGAATTTTGCTGGGCTATTCCATATAATTCTTCGAGAGAATACTTTATCTCCTGAAAACCCTGCACTATCACCGGAGCAAAATCAATCGATTCCTCCACAATGCCCATCGCGATGAGAAGGCTTGTCTTCATTGAATTTTCTGTATTCTTCGATCGATCATACTCAAGCTTTGATGTTTCATAATCAAGCTGCGCTTTGCTAACCTCCAGAGCAGAACTTTGTCCGATTTTGTGAAGCACTTCGGTTTTCATAAGTTTCTCACGAAATTTTTTCATCAGCTTTTCACGGAACAAAGAGCTCTCCCGAGCAAGGGCAAACTGGTAATATGCTTTTTTAACGCCAAGCGCAACTCGGTTTTTTACAATGATCGTATTTATTTTTGCAAAATCGACATTCATCTTGTTGATATCGATAGTGACTGAAATCCGCGGATCGTATATATTGTATGATGCACCGAGACCGGCGAATAAGCCAATAGTGGTATCTTTCCCCGGTATATTCATCTGGCCGGGAGACCGGTCAGGATTCAAATATTCCACTGTTTTCGCACTAGCATCCACAATCACATTCGTGCCTGCGTGTGCAATTTTATAATTCGCAATGGCCGCATTATGGTTTTCAAATGCCGCTTTAATTTCAGGATGGTTTTGCAACGCAATCTGGACGCATTCATCAATGGAAACAGTACGTGATTGCGCCAAAAGTCTGCCTGCAAGTACAAGACTTACAATGAATACCATTATAAAATATCGTATGTATATCAACATTCTTTCCATTTGACTTTCTTCACGTTGGTTTTATTCACGAGACGATTTTTGCTCATTGCCAGAATATTTTAGAATAAATTACAATTACCTATCATTAATGCACATGGGGATACCGATTTTTCTCATCGCGCATATTACAATGTGTTGTTGATGCCGCAAAAAAATCCATCCTTTATTTTTTATATGAATATATGAATTTCGTAAAAAAATAGCGATTTCATCGATAATTCGTGCTCACTTGAACATCCAATGCAATTTTAGAGATATCCTCATTATGATAAATCAGCTCCTGGCATTTTACTAAATGAGTCAATGAAAAAATCTTTTTTTTACTGTTTTCAATTTCGTTGAATTTCCAAATGAAACTCAGAACTATTTACAGTTCACCCCAAAATTCTATATTTCTCAAACATATTATTCAACGCAAAAAACATACATGTGAATGATATTGTTTTTCTTGCTTTCATAGCGTATTTTAACTCGGCGATACCTGTTGTGAAACGACCCGGTTCGTGCAGGAATCGATCTTGTAATATGCAGTGATGTTTCAGTAAATACCTCCTTTATATGTCAATTATAGCTCTTGGGCATTATTTTGGGATGCATGCGTAATAATTTAGGTACGTATACATACGTGATTCACCGTTCACATGAGCAAAAGCACAAAGGATTCCCTCGCTCATCTGAGGAATGAGTAAGAGAAGGTATATATTTTTATTTTTAGGGTGGGTTATTTTGTGAGCAATGTCTCCAAATCCGGCGGTACTCCCCACCAGAT
>DYLV01000095.1 GCA_020721925.1 Leptospira biflexa | reverse complement strand
AAATATCCTTCTACCCATTAATACGATAAAATCACCCAGAAGATAAAAATTTTTTGGAAAAATGGCGTTTTTATAAAACGCGATACCGACATTCGCAAGACTGTATGCAAGAAGCGTGAATACCTGTTACTCAGGAAATTCCTTCCCATGTGTGCACCGCATATTGATATAAACGTTTTTTTGATGGTGGGAGATATGGATTTCCGTGGTTTTGGGAGGCGCCCTGAAGGCAATAATTTTCTCAAAATATTTTGGTTGACGTAATTCTTCCAGGAATACATCTAACGTGTAGCGCTTCATAATACTATGCGCCTAACCCAGTCTTTATGTGTAAGAGGCACGCATGGACGATAAAAGCATCCAGGAAACCATTGCCGACCTTGAAATGGTCAATCACCGCCTGCGTCAGTTTATGGACATGCTACCACTGGAAGAACACGAAAAAAAATTTCTCGAGGAAACAAGGCAGATGATAAAAAAAGTCCTCAGCGATCTCATGGGCGAAGAAATTATTATGGAAATTCAGGAACACATTGAGAAGGAGGCGGGAAAATAAGCGCTTAAAATTTACAGTAAGTACAAATTAAAAACAAAATCAGGAGGAACACTACACCGGAAAAAGCCATTACCGATGTATGGCCAGGAATCACACCGGGACAGTGATAAGCAAAATTCGCGATTTTCTACCCTCGTCTTCCACAATAGGCAACATTGCCGATTCCGCCACCGGCGCTGCGGCAACTGCCACGGATGTGTTGCCAGCGTGGGGCTTTGGGGGTAGTTGAGTTGCCGCAGAAGCCTGTGTATATCGAGCGCTGTAAAGTCTGTAATTCTAACGTCGGCAAGCTTTTTTAATGCTAAAAAACTGCGGTTTGAACTCGATGATAGCGAACCCAATTATGATTAATACGGTTGCACGTTTAAACCGCAGTCTTCATGCTAAGCATACCTCAGCCGCCCGATATTACAACATTTCATCTGCAATACCCACGTTTATTTGTGTAGCAAGAACCTAAACCCACTCCCCAAGTGCTTAATAGACGTTGATTAAATGATATACTCTTCTTTACCGCGTCTCCCGCTGGGGCTTGCGGGAGATACTCTGACCCCTCTATTTGTGATTCGAAAACTATGATAGGTACAAATTTTAAAATTTTATTAACCGTTTGTTTATTTTTTCCACACAATTGAATCTTTTAATTCAAGTAAATGACGATTATCACATCGTCATTAAATAATCGTAGTATTTACTCCAAGGAGGAATGATTTATGTATTTAAAGCACATCAAAACAAGCATCTTGATGCTTGTTGCAATGCTCTTGGTTTCAACCGCTGTTTTTACCGGAACATCGATTGCCAACCAACAGAAGGTGATTATCAAAGGTTCCACAACCGTATTGCCAATCACCATGAAAGCCATTGAGGCGTTCAACAAAATAAATCCCAATATTTCGATTTCCGTCGAAGGAAGCGGATCGGGAAATGGCATCAAAGCAATTCTTGAGGGTAATTGTGATATTGCGAATTCTTCAAGGGAAATGAAAAAGTCGGAATTTGCGAAAGCCAGGGCTGCAAACAGGAAGATCAAGGAAATCGTCGTTGCCTACGATATGATTGTGCCCGTTGTGCATCCATCAAACCCTGTTAAAAATCTCTCAATGGCACAGCTCAAAGGCATTTATGATGGCAAAATTAAGAAGTGGAGTGAGGTTGGCGGAGAAAATGCAGATATAGTGGTCGTATCGAGGGACTCCAGTTCCGGCACCTATGAATGCTGGCATGAAAAAGTGTTAAAGAATGGGAATGTCCGTCCGGATTCTCTGATGCAGGCATCAAACGGTGCTGTGGTAAACGCGGTTGCAAACAACAAGCGGGCAATTGGTTATATCGGTTTTGGATACAGGAATCCGCGAACCAAAACTTTGACAGTGAATGGCGTCATTCCCACTCTATCAAATGGGAAAAGGGGAAAATATCCCATTTCAAGAAAGCTTTATATGTATGTCGATGCAAATAGATTCTCTGGAAGCGTGAAATCTTTTGCGGATTTCATCGTCAGCGCAAAGGGACAACAGCTTGTTTCAGAAGCAGGATATATACCTGTGAAGTAACGTAATCAGTACGTATATGTATGATGGAAATGCCGGTTTTCACTCATGGTAACCGGCATTTGCTATTCTGAATAGCACTTCACACATCCTGTCTCAACCGCGAGAGGCTCTTACCCCTTGCTTATTAGCAGGGCTCGCAAACAATAGCATTTTTTTCCTTGAGTATGAAACACAGTGTGTACAATTATACGATATAGATCTTAAAGAAATTCCCGGCTCGAGTGAAATCAGCGTCCCAGTTTCTGTAACAGCTATAAAAACGCATACCTGAGAATGAATATCACGCACATCGCATGCATAATCCAATGCACTTGCTTCACCCTGCCCGTGCAGAGCTTAATAATCGGATACGAGATAAACCCGAAGGCAAGGCCGTCGGCGATTGAATACGTCAGCGGCATCCCAATGATCACGAGAAACGCCGGCAACGATTCCGTGAGATCGGAAAAATCAATACGCGTGACGCTTCGCATCAGCATCGCGCCTACAAAGATAAGCGCCGGCGCAATAACCGGATAAAATACCAGCTGTGAATTTGCCGGTCGAAATCCCCCGCCAAGCATCTTCGCCAGCGGTTCAAAGAAAAGTGCAAGAGCAAATAAAACTCCCACCACAATTGCAGTGAGGCCGGTGCGCCCCCCTTCCTGAACGCCTGCCGAGCTTTCAATGTAGGTTACCACGGTTGAAGTACCCAATGCCGCGCCTGCGACCGTTGCAGTCGCATCGGTCATGAGAATCTGGCGAAGCTTCGGCACGCTTCCATCCTCTTTCATAAGACCCGCCTGTTGCGTCACGCCAACCACCGTTCCCACCGTATCGAAAAGCGTCATAAAGAGAAACACTAAAATGAGCGGGAAATACTGAGGCGAAAGTGCCGCAGCAAGATCCATTTTGAAAAAGGTCGGCATTATCGAAGGCGGAGCGCTCGCGACGCCCTGAAACTGTACAATGCCGAAAGGAAGCGCGATTGTCGTAACTACCGCCATGCCGATTATCATCGCACCTTTGACGCGCAGATAGCTCAATATCGCAATAACCAGAAGACCAAGAAGCGGAAGCAGTACATGCAACGATTTCACATCGCCGAGTTTCACCACTCCACCGCCTGGATCTTTCACGATAACACCGCCATACACCAGTCCGATGAACGCGATGAAAAGGCCGATTCCCACGGCGATGCCCGATTTCAAAGACATTGGAATTGCGTTTATCATCAGCTCGCGCACATTGAAAAATGTAAGCAAAAGGAAAAGTACGCCCGAGACGAAAATAATGCCGAGTGCTGTCGGCCACGGTATGCCCATCGCGATGATGACACTGAAGGTGAAAAAAATATTTTCACCCATAGCCGGCGCAAGCGCTATGGGATAGTTCGCATACAGGCCCATCATGATGCTTGCAAGCGCAGATGAAATGCAGGTTGCAGCCAGCACCGCGCCAAAATCCATTCCGCCTGCGGAAAGAATGGTCGGCTGCACAAAAATGATATACGCCATCGTCACGAATGTGGTCAATCCGGCAATGAGTTCGGTTTTAACGGTGGAATTGCGTTCGGAAATTCGAAAACAGCGATCGAGAAAGCTCATACGCACCTCCAGGGGCGGCAGGATGCTCATATTCAACAAAAGCATGCCATATCGTCAATCATTTTCCGGACACGCGATCATCCCCTGAGATGGATATTTATTGTAAATTGTGAATTCATCCGAATATTTCTTCTGCGCGAAAAGAGCTTCGCACCAGCGGGCCGCAGAGGGATTTTGAAAAGCCTAAAGAATGTGCAATCTGATTGATTTCTTCAAACTCTTCAGGATGATAATACTTCACCACCGGATATGCCCCGCGGTGAGATTTTAAATACTGGCCGACGGTAACGATCGAAGCACCTGCGCTTCGCACATCTTCAAGCGTGTGCCGTACGTCGTCCATTGTTTCACCGAATCCCACCATAAGACCGGTTTTCACGGCAAGGCCTTTCTGGGATGCACGCTTTAACACCTCAATCGAGCGCGCATAATTCCCACGCGGGCGAAGCACGGGGAAAAGACGCCTCACCGCCTCAATATTGTGATTGAACACGTCGACGTGTGAATCGAGCACTTCATTCAGCGCATCAGATGCACAATGCATAAAATCCGGCACCAGCACCTCAACGCGCGTGGTGCAATTTTTTTCACGGATTTTCTTCACCGTCTCCGCGAAAATCGAAGCACCACCATCGGGCAAATCGTCCCGCGTAACCGAGGTGATCACCGCATACGCGATCTGCAATCTTCGAACTGCTTCCGCCACCCGATTCGGCTCATCGACGTCGATTGGACGCGGCGTTCCTTTTTCCACAGCACAATACCGACAATTGCGCGTGCACACATTCCCGAGTATCATAAACGTCGCGGTACCCCTGCAAAAGCACCCGCCGATATTCGGGCATTTCGCTTCCATGCACACGGTATGAAGATTGAGGGAAGCAATCGTTTTTTTTACTTGTGCATATTCAGCGCCGCCGGGAATTTGAAACTTCAGCCAGCGCGGGATTCGCTCTACTTTTTCCATACGAGCGCAGGTTTTCGAGCGGCGCGCACCGCATCCACTTTTTTTACGGGCGTGGAGTGAGGGGCGTTGTGCACAAGTTCCGGATTTTCATCGCACTCCTTGCGAATCGAAATCAGCGTTTCCGCAAATGCATCGAGCGTCTGCTTCGATTCGGTTTCGGTCGGCTCGATCATAATCGCACCAGGCACATGCAGCGGAAAATATACCGTGGGTGCGTGAAAGCCATAATCCAGAATCCGCTTTGCGATATCATTCGTCGTAATGCCGTTTGGAAGGCCTTTATCGTTCAAAACAAATTCGTGCATGCAGAGGCGATCAACGGGACAATTGTACATATCTTTAAGGCGCGCACGTAGATAGTTTGCGTTCAATACCGCCGTTTCTGCGGTTGATCTAATTCCTGAAGCGCCCAATCGCATGAGATAGGCATACGCACGCACGCAGATGAGAAAATTTCCATAAAACGAATGCATGCGGCCAATTGATGAGGGCCTGTTGTAGTCAAGCCGATAGCCATCGCTATCCTTCACCACCACAGGAACAGGTAGATATTTTGCAAGTTCATCGCTCACCCCTACCGGACCGGAGCCCGGGCCACCTCCGCCATGCGGCGTGGAAAATGTTTTGTGCAGGTTTATGTGCATGAGGTCGAATCCCATATCGCGCATCTTTGCCTTGCCCATCACCGCGTTGAGATTAGCGCCGTCCGCATAAAAGAGCGCACCTTTCGAATGCAGCAGTTTTGCCATTTCAAGTATGTTGCGATCGAAAAGCCCCAAGGTGTTCGGATTTGTAAGCATCATCGCAGCGACGTGCGCATCGAGCATTGATGCAAGCGCGCGAATATCGACATCACCGTCGCTTCTCGACGGAATTTCCCTCACCTCAAAGCCGCACATCGCCACAGAAGCAGGATTCGTGCCATGCGCGGAATCGGGAATGAGAATCACCCGGCGATTTTCCCTCTTTTCTTCGAAATACTTCTTTATAATCATCACGCCTGTAAGTTCACCGTGCGCACCCGCCGCAGGCGCAAGGGAGAATTCCTTCATGCCGGTTATTTCGGCCAGACTCCTCGATAGCTCCCAAAGAAGCGCAAGCGCTCCCTGCGCACGAGCCTGCATGGCAAGCGGATGAATCCCCGCGAATCCATCACACCCGGCGATGCGCTCATTGAGCTTCGGATTGTATTTCATGGTGCAGCTTCCCAGCGGATACATCTGCGTATCGACGCTGTAATTCGTACGCGAAAGACTGGTATAATGGCGCACCACCTCGATTTCCGCCACATCATGCAATACATCATCGGATGAAAGAAGCTCATCCGGCAATGCATCAATGTCGGCAATATCGTACTGCGGAACAGGAAAAGCGGATGAATCCGACGATGGAATATCAAAGATTGTTGCCATCACATCACTCCTTCCAGGGCTGCGATAAGCGCGTCGATCTCAGCCGGCGAATTCATCTCCGTCGCGCACACAAGCACGCAATCGCGCATTGAGGGATAATACGGTTCGAGGAGAAACCCCAGTTCATATCCTTCCCCGCTCAAACGCTCGCATACTTTTTCAATACCGTGCATGCACACGACAAATTCATTAAAGAAAGGCGCGGCAAACGGTGCGACAAAGCCCTTTTTTATAAGCTTGTGTTTTAAATACGCCGCAAGCTGGTGATTCAGCCGTGCCAGCCGTCGAATATTATTTCCAAGAAGCGAAAGATATATAACCGCCCGCAGCGCACACAGGCCTTCGTTGGAGCAAATATTCGAGGTAGCGCGCTCCCGGCGTATGTGCTGCTCGCGCGTCTGAAGCGTAAGCACGTATGCTTCTTTTCCTTCTTCATCGACGCTTTTGCCCACAAGCCGCCCGGGCATTTTGCGAACAAACTCTTCCTTTGTCGCAATGAATCCGAGAAGCGGTCCTCCAAAGCCGACGTAATTCCCAAACGACTGTGCTTCGCCGCATGCGATATCCGCTCCAAGCGCATCAGGCCTTTTTAAAATTCCAAGTGAAAGCGGCTCTGCAATCACCTGCACCAGCTTCGCGTTTTCTTTATGGGCAATATCCGCACATGTAGAAACATCTTCAATCAATCCGAAGAAATTAGGGCTCTGTATCGCTACTGCGGCTGTGTTGCTGTCGATTAAAGAGGCCATGCGGGCGTAATCGGTTTTTCCTTCCTGCATGCTGCACGTACGCACTTCAACTCCCGCCGCGCGCATATATGTCCGGACAACCTCCCGATAATGGGGATGAAGCGTTTCGCTTATTACCACATTACCGCACTCCTTTCCCCGAAGCGCCAAAAGCAGCGACTCCGCCGTCGCAGTGGCACCATCGTACATGCTCGCATTTGCAATATCAAGGCCAGTGAGGCGCGCAATCATCGTCTGGTATTCAAATATGGCAGTCAATGTACCCTGGCTCACCTCTGGCTGGTAGGGCGTATAGGCGGTAAAAAATTCACCGCGGCGAGCAATTTCATCAACCACAGCAGGTATATAATGCCGATAAATCCCTGCCCCCAAAAATGATTTCAAAACGACATTTTTCGATGCAAGAATGCGAAGGTGATTCTCGACTTCAATATCGGAAAGACCTTCGGGCAGATTCAATTTTGCATTCAGACGAATTTGTTCGGGAATATCGGCAAAAAGTTCGTCGATGGAACGAACGCCGATGACATTCAGCATCTGCTCGCGATCGCTGTCTGATAATGCTGTATAGTCCATTTCACTCAATCACCCGCAGCAATGTGCGCTTCATAGGCATGTGCATCCATAAGCGCATCTATTTCCGATGCGTTTTTCACGCTCAGCTTGCAGATCCATCCATCGCCATAGGGGTCGCTGTTCAAAAGCTCCGGGGAATCCTCAAGGCGTGAATTCACATCAATGACTTCACCGCTCACGGGCGCATACACATCGGATACCGCTTTCACCGATTCAACCACCGCAAGCCGCTCTCCCTTTTTCACTTCAATACCTTTCTCGGGAAGTTCCACGAAAACAATATCCGTAAGCATTTCCTGTGCATGATCGGTAATGCCGCAGGTGCATGTGAGCCCTTCGTCATCGGGCAGAGCCCATTCGTGTTCTTCGGTATATTTCAAATTTTCGGGAATAAAACTCATGCGCGCCTCCGTTGTATAGTTTGGAATACTCACTTCTTCAGCGATATAATTGTCAAGAAGTATTATTCTGAAAAAATAATTTTAGAGGGGGCAGCATGTTCCTGTCGCAGTCGGAAGCATTATTCAAGAAGAACAATCGCAACAACGCATCACAGGCATTGCAATATGCCTTATCCCCGATAGGGCAGAAAAGGCCTTTTTACCACTTTCGACTTCAATTCTTTTCCGCGCACCACAATCCCGATTTCATCACCAATTTTGAGAATGCCCGACCCAACCCGCGCCATTCCGATGCTTTTCTTCAGATTGGGCGAGAAAGTTCCGCTTGTTGTGGTACCAATTTTTTTTCCGTTAAAAACAACATCGCATTGTTCACGCGCGATGCCTTTCCCAGTGCACTCGAAGCAAATTGTTTCCCTCGAAGCGCCTTCGCGCCTTTGTTTTTCAATAACCGATTTCCCAATATACTCGCTCTTTGAGCTTATCACCCAGCCGATACCAGCTTCAACGGGCGTTGTTTCTTCATCAAGTTCATGGCCGTACAGAGAATATGCCGCCTCAAGCCGGAGCGTATCTCGTGCGCCCAATCCGCAGGGTAATAACCCGAAAGGTTTTCCCGCTTCCAGTATTTTTTTCCATCGCGCGCGGGCAAACGATGACGGCACATACAGCTCGAATCCGTATTCTCCCGTGTAACCCGATTGAGAAACCGTCATGCTGGTGCCATCGTACGTGAATTCAATGAAACAGAACCTTGGAAGTTCCGTAATTTTTAATTCATTGAAAACAGAAAGCATAATATCCTTTGAACGCGGCCCCTGCACATCAATCTTCGCGGTTTGTGATGACACATCACGAACGAGTGCCCCATGCGAATTCCATTTTTTAATCCATGCAAGGTCCTTTTCGGTTGTCGATGCGTTCACCACTAGAAAATATTCGTTTTCAGACTTCATATACACAAACAGATCGTCGATGACACCTCCCGATTCGTTGCAGAAACAGCTGTACATCGATTTTCCCGGCGCCAATTTTGAAAGCCGCGTAGGAAGCAGTGTTTCAAGAAGTGCCGTTGCGCCCTTTCCTGCAATTTCAATCTCACCCATATGCGACACATCGAAAAGTCCTGCTGCGCTTCGCACCGCATGGTGCTCTTCCATAATCGACGAATACATTACCGGCAATTCCCATCCGGCAAAATCGACCATCCTTCCACTTAGGGCTACATGTTCATCGTACAGAGGAGTTTTTTTACCCATTTCAGTGTTTCATCCTTCTTAAAGTAAAATCTATCACCCGCAAAAGCGGATCGTACACCTCGCTCACTGCAGGGCAATAGGCAAGTTCCAGCGAAGGAAGTGCTTCAAGCAAAATTCCATGCGCAATGGCCATACCGATAATATTCACTCGCCATGCGGCACCATCACCAAGCGCCTGTGCGCCAAGAATTTTCCCGGAATTTTTATCGGCCACAAGTTTGAGGGAAACAGTGCGATCCCCGGGAAAATAATCGGGGAGCACCCGCGATGATATTTTCCCCGATACGGGATCAAATCCCGCCTGAAGCGCCGCTTCGGTTGTAAATCCCGTGCCTGCGATTTCAAGCTCCGCAAGCTTCGTAACGAAGGTTCCGGCAGTGCCTCTATACTCGAAATTCTGCCCACATGCGTTCGCACCTGCGATTGTCCCCTGCTTGTATGCGGAAGTGGCAAGCTTCACGGGAATTTTTTGCCCGTTTATAATCGACCATGAAGCGATGCAATCACCTGCCGCAAAGACATCGTTTGCGGAGGTATGAAGAATCCCATCCACCGAAATGCCGAATTTCTCCGTGTGTATTCCGCTTTTTTGTGCAATATCAACATTTGGCGCAAATCCCGCCGCAAGAATGCAAAACTCTGCTTCAATAAAATTATTTCCCGCTCTCACGCCTTTGAAAGAACTGTCGCCCACAATTTCATCAACCGAACTTGACAGCATGCAGTCAATTCCTCGCGAGGCAAGGTATGTCTCCGCCTGGTGCGCCATATCCGCATCAAGCACACCGGGAAGAAGCTGATTTTTCATTTCGAGAAGCGTCACGCGCGCAGTATGCTTTTTCAGGGCAATTGCCGCTTCCAGCCCTATCGCCCCCCCACCGACGACGAGTGCCGAATGAGCCGTTTTCAGCTCTGCCGCCACCGCTTTTACATCATCGGGTACGGCAAGAGTATAGACGCCTTTCCCCAAAAATGTCCTGATATTTTTTACCGGAGGGATATTCGCACGGTAGCCCGTTGCGATAATTGCCGCGTCGTAATCGATTTCGATTGTATTATTTCCGTCCCTCGCAATAATACTTTTCTTTTTCCAGTCGATCGATTCAGCATGCGCCTGTATTTTTACCGCCCCCATGCGCTTCAGCGCCACATCCTGCGCCAATCCTTCATCAGGAACAACTCCTTCGAGCGCGTAGGGAATCCCGCAGGGATGATGAAGGTCATAGGGTTTTGGATCGACAATAACCGCTTCGGCTTTTGGATCGTATCTGCGAACCGACATGAGGGCGGCAAACCCCGCAGACCCCAGGCCGATGATTCCAATCTTCCGGATCATATCATATTCTTAAAAAATGTAAATATTTTTTTCGCCTGCTTTTCATCCACACCTTCCGCAATTATGCGGAAAACAGGTTCGGTGTTTGAGGATCGCAGGTGCACCCATCCGCCTTTAAATTCCTGATGGGAAACAAAGTCTATTCTGATGCCATCGAGTGTATTGAAACGCGCGCCTTTGAATTGCTTTCTCAGCGAAAACTCGAAAGATGCAAGGTTAATCTTTTTTTTAATCAGCGCTTTGCCCTTTCGCATGTAAAACTGTGGAAGTGCAGACACGAGATCAGAAACACTTTTCCCGGATTTTGCCATCATATCGAGTACATAGACAATTCCCGCAAGGCTGTCGCGGCCAAGGTGAACCTCGGGAGAAATCACACCGCCGTTTCCTTCCCCTCCGATTCGCGCGCCGAGCTTTCGCATTGCTTCTGCAACATTGATTTCGCCTACGGCTGTACGCGTAAAAGGCACATTGTGCCGGCGTGCGATTTCCTCCACCGCTTTTGTGGTTGAGAGATTCACCACCACTCTTCCCGGCGCTTTTTGAAGAAGATGTTCGGTCACCAGCGCCACAGTATATTCTTCGCCAATGGGGCGCCCTTTCTCATCAACAATCGCAAGTCTGTCCGCATCCGGATCCTGAGCAAAACCGACACCGCAGCCATGGGTTTTCACCGCGTGAGAAAGATCGGAGAGGTTTTCAGCAATCGGCTCTGCGCCTCTCGGGAAAGTTCCA
>DYLV01000094.1 GCA_020721925.1 Leptospira biflexa | reverse complement strand
ACATAGGTGGTCTTGATATTCATCGTATCCTCCTATAAAAAAAATATCCTTCTACTCATTAATACGATGAAATCAGCCAGAAGATAAAAATTTTTTAAAAAAAGTTTGCAAGTGGACACACGCGATGCCAGCATCTCCGGAGATATGCAAACTGCGAAAACCTGTTTTACTGATATGTTCCGCTGTGAACACAATGTATTGACTGAAACAGCTTTCTTTGATTGCATTATCGATGGGTGTACGCGGTTTTTAGTGTTACCCTGAATACTGGTTTCGCAGAAAAAATCAATCGATCCTTATAACCTTTATTTCTCCAAGCTCTTTAATATCGCCAAAAAGCCGTTTGATACTCGTTTCGCCGTTTATGCGAGAAGTGATTTTTACTTCCACATTTCCTGACTGTATGAGCTCAGCAATCGACATTTGCCTGATTGCGACATCGTGAGATTTTATCGTTTTTACAAGATCTCCAATTTCCATCGAGCCAGATTTAAATTCCACCGTAAGTATGCGAATATCCTTTTGCTCCACAAGCCAGCTTTCAACTTTCTCGAATAACTGCAAAATGATAATTAAAAGCAAAGTCCCACCAAAGGAAGCAAAATAAAGTCCTGCACCGAAGCCAAGACCAATTGCTGAGGTGGTCCATATCGATGCGGCGGTGGTAAGCCCTTTCACATTAAAACCATAGCGGAAAATCGCTCCCGCGCCAAGGAAACCGATGCCGCTGACTGCCTGCGCTGCAATACGGGTTGGGTCCGAAGACGGAAAAGACCTTTGAAATTCGCCGGGGATGAGTATCGAAATGATCATCACCAGGCTTGCCCCGAGCGAAAGCACCATATGCGTGCGAAGCCCCGCTGGCTGGTAATGCTTTTCTCTTTCAAAGCCAATAGCGAATCCAGCCATCATCGCGCAAATAAGCCGAAACAAAATAACAGAAGGTGATGTCAGATCCATACCAAGCAGCATGTCCATCAGGCGTTATTCTCTTCGTAAAATTATTTTCTTTATTAAATCAATTTGATATTTCACTTCCCGAAGTGATGTCCCCCCGCGCGAAAGTTTTCTTTCTGTCGAGAAGGCAGGATTCAGCACGGAAACCGCATCATCGCCGAATACATCAGAAAATGATTTCAGGTCAGAAGGCGTAAGACTGAAAAAATCTATTTTATTGTTTTCGCAGTACTTCACAATGGAGCCTACTATTTCGTGTGCCTCCCGGAATGGCACACCTTTTTGTGCGAGATAATCGGCGAGATCAGTCGCAGTTGAATAATTCGAAAACACTGCTACCCGCATCGCCTCTTCCTTTACTTCCATACTCACAATCATTTCCATCATACCTTCAATACAGAGCTTGATGGTATCGACTGAATCGAAGAGCGGCTCCTTGTCCTCCTGCATGTCGCGATTATAGGTTAGTGGGAGCCCTTTAAGCGTCACCATAAGCGAAATCAGGTTTCCATACAGGCGCCCTGATTTCCCGCGGATGAGCTCTGCCACGTCCGGGTTTCGCTTCTGCGGCATGATTGATGAACCGGTAGTAACGGCATCCGAAAGGCGCACAAATGCAAATTCGCTCGTCGACCAAAGCACAAGCTCTTCCGCCATACGGGAAAGATGCATGCCTAAAACCGCGGCAAAATACAAAAAATCCAGAACATAATCACGGTCGCTGACGGTATCCATGGAATTTGGTGAAATTGATAAAAAACCGAGCTTCTCTTTCAAAAACTCACGGTCATTGGGATAATTAACCCCCGTACACGCACCCACCCCCAGCGGTAGAACCATGGAAGATGAATTTGCATCATCAAGCCTTTTCATATCGCGCACAAGCGCCCATGCATGCGCAAGCATGTGATGAGAAAAGCGTACCGGCTGTGCCACCTGCATGTGCGTATAGGCAGGCATAATTACCTCAAGATGTGTTTCCGCTTTTTTTACCAGCTCTGCAATGAGTGTCTCAAGCAGCATGCGAATTTCAGTGCATTCATCGCGAATATACAGGCGAAGGTCGAGCGTCACCTGGTCGTTTCGCGAGCGCGCCGTATGCAGTTTTTTGCCCACATCTCCAATTTTTTGCGTCAGCGCGTATTCGATGTTCATATGCACATCTTCCAGGGAACGCACAAACTCGAAGTTCCCTTCTTCTATCTCAGAGAGAATTTCATTGAGCCCCTGCACTATCTTCCGGTGCTCTTCATGTGTCAAAACACCGATTTTTTCAAGCATGGAAGCATGTGCGATTGAACCGCTGATATCCTGCCGGTACAATCGCGCGTCGAAATCTATCGATGCAGAGATTCTCTCGGTGATTTCCGCATTCGAGCTGTCAAATCTTCCGCCCCAGAGCTTTTTCCTCTTCAATTCATTATCCCTTCGCAATCGTTATTGAGAGTGCGATCCGCACAATAATATTTTCAGCATTATGTATAATGCGCTCATCCTTCATCACTTCGATGCCTGCAACATTTCAAAAATTGCTTTGCAGAAATCTTCTATATCCTGGAGTGCAGGAAGAAGTTCGTATTCAAGAATGTCGGTCAGCCCGATGATATCATTGTTTTCAAGGCTAATGATCATTTGATTAAGAAGATCATTTATCGCATCATTCTTTTCATTTAGCGCCATCCCCCCCGCCAATACAGTCTTTGAATCAATATTGAACACCGGTTTGAGTTGGTGGCATACCCTGAAATATCGATAGATGAAATCGATGAACGATTCCACGCCACGAGATCCTTCGGAGTCCTTCCCCGCCTGATATGCAGCCGCAGTGTTTTCAAGGTTCTGTTTTTGAATGGGAATATCATTCAGCAGGTGCGCAAGCATCTCCGCTACTGTATCCGGCGAATCGATGCTGGTGATAATTGCCTTGCGCATTTCATCGCTTAAAAGAACGATTCGTAAAAAATCGCGAAAGTCTGCAAGAAGATTCCTGAGTTCGGGAAGCACCGCCATGCTTTCCTTTTTTCTGCTTTCTATAGTTTTACGCACGTTTTCAAGATTTTCAAAAAGCTCTTTCGCGCTTTTATCGCGGTGCTTCGCATTTTGAAGGGAGATTCCAAGAAGCGAAAGCGCTTTTGTGCTGACTTCAACAAGCCAATCAATGCCTGTTGCGACCTTCTGTATATCGTCATCCGATATCGGCGTGTCCTTATCCGTTTTATTGATATATTCAATGAGTCTTCCGCAATATTCAGTTGCTTCGCAGATGCTGTCCGCCACCAAATCCGCTTTGGACACAATGACGCAATTAATGGTCTTTACCTCCTCAAGCTCTTTCACCGGCACATTTTCAACAGCAAAGCATTTATCATCTACCCATGCTTCGGCAAAAATGAGTTCCCGCTCCATGGCCCACCCGGAAATGGATTCGACAACATCTTTCAAGTTTTTTTCCTTTTCCATCACAAATTCGACGGGATGGCCGTTTATTTGAATTTCCATAACACCTCTTAAAAACGAAAATCACATAAAATTTACACTATGGTATTTCAGGTGCAATACGGTCCGCGCTATTTTTCTTCCTTCCCACCGCCCATGTTCTGCTTCAGCCAGCTGCTCTGGGCTTTGCTTCCGGAAATTGCCTTTTCCATTGCCGCGAATTTTCTTCGCAACTTATCTTCATACTGCACCAGATGTTCCTGATGCCGCGCAATTCTTTCATCATTCGATTTTATCGCATTATTCTCATAATCAATTTTCGCCTGTATGATATTTTTGCCCGTCATGGTGTAGGGTTTCAGCGCCTGCTGGAGTTTGTATGCCATACCGTTGTCGACGCGCGTATCGCCATCGGTGTCCGAACCAAAAAACTCTTTCACGCCGTCTGGATTTTCCTGCACCACGTTTGTGAATTTCTCTTCATCAAACAAAAGCTTGCCCGTTTTTATCGTTTCCCAGTCGGCATTAATCGCGCCGGTGGAAATTCCGAGCTGAGTGATGATCTTGATCGGATTTTCCGCCTTGCTGGGATACGCGGCGTTCACTGTTGTTTTCACCGTATTTTCAAGCCGGATTATTGTTGAATCGCCCACGAAAAGTCCCGTTCGAACAGTCTGCTTGCTCCCCGGTCCTGAACTTTTCGACCGCTCAACCATCGTCAGCTCGCCAGAATATTCGATATACCCATTGTACGCTTCAACAAATTTTTTAATTTTTTCAACCGCGTTTTTAGTATTCGACTCGATGGTCAGCCTCACCGGATGTTCGGAAGCCCGCTTCAGGTTCAGCGTGACGCCCTTGATGACGTCGTTGATTCCGTTGTTCTTGTCCCGAAACACCTCGACTCCATCTACAATCATGCGCGCGTTTTTCGCCTTTGTGATCACATGCTTCGGATCGAAAAAACCTGTTCCCTTTTCCGGAGTAAGAATCGCCGCATTTGAAAAATTGACCTCGCCTTCATTGCAATACAAAATAATTTTCGTCACTTTTTTATCTTTAAAATCGCGACCGATGGGAATTTCCTGCTTGCCTTTCGATTTCTTATCAATCGGATAAATTTTTTCTTTTCTTTCACCGTTTACCTGACTCACCAGCCCCACGCCGATGGCGTTATCTACAGCCTCTTTCTTTTTCTTCTTTTCCAGCGCTCTGATCCTCGGCACATTGTAGCCATGAAGCTCGATGCCTTTAATGACAGTCCTCTCTTCCGGACCGAGCTCGACGCGAAACGGAATTGCCTCTTCCTTTTCACCCGGCGGCATCTTGAAAGAAAATTCAAACTCAAAGGTGCTGTCTTCCTTCACCGGAACCTCAAGCGGGAGGACATACTCACGCCACAGGACACCACTGACCTTCACCGATTTACCATCTTTGCTTGTCGAAAGCAAACCATTTTGGTCAGCAATCTTCTCCGGTCCTGCATAGGGAATAAAATATTTTTGGTCGAACACCATGTCCGTCCGTGAAGGCTCTGCCCCCTTTTCTCCTTTGATAAGCCCTATTGCGCTGAGAATTCCTTTGTCGCCGGAAAGTAAAATTTCGCCTTTCGTGCCGGGAGTCTTCGATTCGAGCGTGAGCGTATACAGATCGTCCCGCGTGTTCATGAGATTGGAGGCAATGATATCCGATGCCTCTTCGGTAATGATATCAAAAAGCGAAGATATTTTTCCGCCGCGGAATCGGATGGTGTGTTTTTCCCCGTTTACATGGATGATGAACTTGCCCGCTTCAAGCTCGCGGTCTTTTTTAATTTCTTCACTGCTGATCTTATGAACACCCGCAAGTTCCTTCACCACTATGGTGCTGGAACCTTTTTCCGCGTGACGATTGGCGGTCGCATCGATAATGCTTGTATCAGAGGAGTTTACCGATTTGTCGAAATATGCCGCTCTGAAACCATACAATTCTTTCGCAGCATCCTTTAGAGCCACGATATGGTCTTTGAGTTTGCCAAGCGCCTGTTTTTTTTGGGAAGCGGTTTTTTTCTCCTCTTCCCATTGCACAATGGGCCTGGATTCAACCTGAACAAGCTTTTTTATTATTTCCTCGGTATCGACACCCGAAGCCATTCCACCGAAAGAAATCGGCATATTATTCACCCGCAGAGCGCAATCTTTCAGACAATATACTCATTCGGACACACTTCTTCAATTAATTATCGACATAATACAACAATTACGCAATATCAAATTTGAAAGTGTTCTGGGGACTGCGATGTGTATATAATTAATATATTAATTATATTATTTTGTATAACAATAACATGTTCTTTGTTGAAAGGATATCAGCCACTTCTCTTTATCTGCATGATAAAGGCAAAGCAATGCCCTCATGGCGTTTTTAGCCATTCATGCCGAACTCAAATCACTCATTCACGCCGAAAAAGACACCGCATTTCAGGAGATAGTCACTACACCGCACCTGAAATATTCATCGTTTCCGCGCATAACGAAAACTCACCGCGACTCATCCACGAACATGCCGATGAGCTCATGGATATGTTCATATACCCGTACAAGTTCCCGCGGCGGTATTTCGCGCACCACTTCATTGTTTTCGGTATTGATTACTTTCAATACCACACGGTCGATCTTTTCATTAAACGAAAATGCAATCCTCTTATCGAGTGCATTAGCGGCACTGTTGAGTGCGTCCGCAAGGCTTTTCAGATTCTCCCGTGAAAGCTCCAGGATTTCCTTCTCGCTGCTGCGTGATACCGGTTCACGAGATGTACACTCCGTCGACTGCTCCGATTCTTTCAACCGGGTCGCCGCGAGGTTTGACTGACTGCCTGTAAGTCTGTTGATTTCCATTGTGCACCTCCGTGTACGCACAATATGTAAAATTAAAAAATTTTCACCTTCTCCCTCCTTTTAAAAGGTGGCTTCTCCTTCGGCTCCCATCCGAAGGAGAAGCGGTGATAATACCGGGCACTGTGCATTGCGTCATAACCTTATCTCATCCGAGCAGCTTAAGGACCAGTTGCGGTTTGAAATTCGCCTGGGCCAGCATCGCAGTACCACTCTGAACGAGAATCTGGTTTTTCGTAAACTCAACCATCTCGGTGGCCATATCCGCATCCCTTATGCGGGAATACGCAGCGGTCATATTCTCATGGGAATAGGCAAGCGCTCTGACGGTGTTTTCCATTCTGTTGTAGTATGCGCCCAGGTCTGCCCTCTGCCGATTCAGCTTGTCCAACGCCGCATCGACATAACCTACAAGCGCATTCGCCTGTGCAACAGTGGAAAGCGAACGCTTCCTGTTTCCTTCAACAAGGTTCAGCGCGCGCGAGCTCATCGTTGCAATGATGGCCTGCATGCGCTGATTCTGATTGGCGCCCACGTGAAAGAACATGGCACCCGTGCGGGAATTCCTCGAGTAAATTCCCGTCAAAATCTTCTGCCGGTTGAATTCCGCCGAAGTGGCGATTCTGTCCACCTCGTCGATGAGTTGCGACACTTCAACCTGGATCTGAACCCTGTCCACATTCGAATAAATACCATTTGCCGCCTGTACCGCGAGCATTCTTATTCGCTGAAGAATGTCGTTGATCTGCTGAAGCGACCCTTCCGCGACCTGTATAAAGGAAATCCCGTTCTGGGCATTCCTTTCAGCCTGGAGCAGGCCGTTCATCTGAGTCCGCATCTTTTCGGACACGGCCAGACCGGAAGCATCATCTCCCGCTCTATTGATCGCTTCGCCCGAAGCGAGCTTCTCAATAGCTTTATCAAGCCTCTCGGATACAAGCTTGATCTGCCTATTTGCGAATATGGCACTCATGTTGTGACTGATTCTCATTGTTTGTCCCTCCCTAGTGTGGTGCGGCGCCACTATGCTTTTTCTATAAGCGGCTCCGGTTTTTCGCTTCCCGCCTCGTGCGAGAAACGGGCCATTCTGTGAAGGCCGAAGGTATGCTCCTTGGGTAGTAACCCGGACTGCCCATGATCCGGTTTGCGGCCTCCGGACCAGCGCTCCGGCGGCCGGTAATGCCCTCCCCTCATAACCGGCCGCCGAAACGGCCGATCTGGACAAGTCCAGTAGTTACTATTTCACAATGAGAAACGTCACATGTTTTCAAAGAACCACCCTTCACCGTTGGAATTTTCATCCCAGCAAGCGAAGGATCGACTGGGGTTGCAGATTCGCCTGCGCCAGCATCGCGGTGCCGCTTTGAACAAGAACCGAATTTTTGGTGAAATCCACCATTTCTTCGGCCATGTCTGCGTCCCTGATGCGTGATTCCGCCGCTTGCACGTTTTCATACGCGTTCATGAGCCCTTTGGCCGCCATTTCAAGTCTGTTGTAGTAGGCACCCAAATCCGAACGCTGTTTTGAAATCTTTTGCAAAGCGTTGTCCAGAATCCCGATCGCTTCGTTCGCACCCCGGGGAGTAGAGAGGCTCAAAGCAATGGCTCCGCCCCGTTTGAAACCTAAAGCGGCCGCCGTCATTGTTCCGATGAAAACCCTTTCGCGCTGGTTCTGATTGGGTCCCATGTGGAACCACATGCTTGCCTGAGCGTTTATCCGCGAGAATCTTCCCGTAAGCACTTTAAAACGGTTGAACTCCGCCTGCGAAGCGTTGCGATCCACTTCATCAATGAGTGCGGAGACTTCAACCTGGATCAGCTGGCGGTCTTCAGGAGTATAGATGCCGTTTGCTGACTGAATGGCAAGCACCCGGATACGCTGGATGATAGAGGCAGTCTGATTGAGATATCCTTCGGCCGCCTGTACAAATGACATACCGTCTTCTGTATTTCTCTCAGCCTGTCTAAGACCCATAATCTGCGTGCGCATCTTTTCCGACACCGCAAGCCCGGAGGCGTCATCGCCAGCCCGGTTGATCCTCGTGCCCGAGGAAAGCTTCTGCATGCTTCTATCCACCTCCCAGTGGGTGAACTTCAGCGCTCTGTTGGCGTTGATGGCTGACATGTTGTGGTTGATGATCATTGTACACTCCTTTGTTGTTATTTTTGGCTTCCTTGCCGCTTCGCACTGCGGGCAGCACAGGCAAAGCACGATACCATTTTCATCCGGTGAAACGGACGGGACTAATGGCAGTTCCAGGCTTGTATATGGGCACATACAAGACCATAACCCATCACAAAGGAGACTGCCGTACTCAACCGCAACAGAAAGTCTGCATCCCAGTTTTCAAAGAACGAACATAAGGAGACACTTCTCCTTGCTCGTTAATCGACACCGAAGGCTTGAGAGTTGAATTGCTATATTTTTATTTATTTATATTTATTGGCATTTATTAATGATTATTTGAAAATATGATTCAATTATACCTCTATTCTAAAAAAATGAATATTCAGCGAAAAAAGAGACAAAATAAAGGGCAAAGCGTGCCACGCTATCTGTATGTATTGCATATACGCGTAACCCGAACATACGCCATAACCCACCGAGATAGAAGTGGTGTAATTGACACATGCCGGCACTCGCATCAAGCACCGATATATTCCTTGCTGCGAAAGTCATACCCGTCAACTGTATTCATGTATAGCAGCTACTATTATGACAGGTTTTTTAGTTTCCACACCCCATCAAATTGCTCTTCCTTGTGAATTGATGCATTTTTTCAATTGACATTTTTATAAACACGTTTATTTTTCCAATAGCATATTTAAACGAAATAACGCATTGCGTTTCAATTGCTTTGCATAAAGAGAAACACCACGTGTCGCTTTTCTCTCCTTGTTAAATAGGTTTTTACATGAGAGAAAAAAATACAAAAATAACAAACCACATAGAGGTCAAAAGCAATGACAGCAGCCAGTGATTTTGTCAGTTATATAGAGAAATTGATTTATTCATGGATGAGAACTCTTATTCTATTGGGTTCGATACTGGTTCCTTGTTTTTTAATACTTGATCACATCGTTATACCCAATGAACTTTTCTCGCAATTTCTTATATATCGTTTCATTTCTACTGCACTATTGGTTATTCAGTATGCAGTGCTTCGCTTCACAAAACCTGGAAAATTTAGTTTTTCCATGGGTATATCACAACAATAAATACCGGTTTTTTTATATCACTTATGACTGTTGATCTTGGGGGATTTTCCTCTGGATACTACGCCGGGCTTAATCTTGTTATTATTGGAATTAACCTGCTTACACCCTGGAAATATAAACATTCACTATTTAGTGGGCTGTCTGTGTTAGGAATGTATGTTGCCTTGAATATTGCATCAATGCAATCAATTAATTATATCAGCATGATTAATAATTTATTTTTTATGTTTTCAACTATCATTCTAACTACCAGCTTCAGTTATTTGCATTATGAACAGTTAAAAAAAGAATTTGAGCTGAGAGCACAATTGCAATCAGCGCAGGTAGATGAAATCAATGAACTGGTGAAGATTGCGCTTGTCGTGTCTTCAGGTGATTTATCTGTACACATAGATAAAACATCGGATGGTATTGCAGGTTCATTAGAAAAAGCAATTAATGCAATGGTAAACAATTTGAGGCATGCAATACAGCAAATACAAGAGATATCGTTTACACTTAATCAGTATGGTGATAGAATTAAAAAAAGCACTGATGCAATACAAAAGGGCACTGCGATTCAGCTCGATGTAGCACAACAATCAGCATCGATGATCGAGAGCATGACAAAGTGGTTTGCACACAATGCCGAGGAATCTTCAGAAGTGCAAAAATTAGCAAACAACGCAACAACAGCCGCTGATGACAGCAGGCTTTTAATGGAAAAAACCATCCAGGCAATGGACAGAATTGCGAATGTGGTTAATGCTTCATCCCATGAAGTTGTGTTGTTAAGTGAATCGAGCAAAAGAATACATGAGATTGCGGAAACAATTGAAGAGATTGCCGACCAGACAAATTTACTTTCGCTTAATGCAGCAATCGAGGCAGCGCGCGCAGGTGAACATGGCAGGGGTTTTGCAGTTGTGTCTGATGAAGTAAGCAAGCTTGCTGAAAGAACAAGCACTGCAACAAAAGAAATATCGTCAATGACCGAACGTATTATCAGAGATATATCGAATACATCTCAGGCGATGTCTCAGGTAAAAAAAGAGGTTGAAACGTCCGCAACACTCATATCAAACATGAAAAATAGCATGAATGAATTGGTTGTTGTTGCAAAAAAATTTAATGAATTAATCACAAATATTTCCCTATCCTCCAGGAAACAGTCTGCATTGATAGCAAATGCAGGTACAACCCTTGAGCAGATCAATTCTGTGTCAGAAGAGCTATCCCACCTTGTGCAGGATATTAACAGTGTTGTGAGCGGCATGTATGAATTTATCGCAAAGCTTGAAAATATGGTGAAGCAGTTCAGGGTTTAAATACACATTGAATATTGTAAGAAGCATATTGAGACAATCGGTCTGGTATTACCTAAAAAGAAAAAGAATCTTAAAGTTCCTGAAAATTTTCCCGAAAAATCCATTTTGAAATACTTTTGTCAATTGCAATTATTTATTGGTTAGTACGATTATAGGTGTACATCATGTTACATTTTTTAAAATACTCTTTTCATAAAAAAATACGACCACTCCCTGTCACGAGTGAGAAGGAACAGTATGTCCGCGCTCATCTGTGTGATGAGGAAGAGGATGGACGAATATATTATTTTGTGCAGGATTATTTTATGAGCAATAGCTCCAAATCAGGCGGCACTCCCCACCAGATGCGCCATGTCGGGAT
>DYLV01000256.1 GCA_020721925.1 Leptospira biflexa | reverse complement strand
AGTTAAGGGGGTTTTTCCCTATCATTTTATTATAGAATAAATTCCGGAATAAAAGAAGGATATTTTGACCGAAGCGGTCTGGGGCGAATCCATCTTTTCGGATCACCCCCTCCCAGGTTTTTCCTGTTGATTTTACACAATCACATCGGAAACACAAACCCACACGGCCAAGGTTATTTACCGGTCCACAAGCGATACATCATCCAAAACCTTTGAGGCCCCGGACCGGCCGGCCCAACCCACGACTCACATTCCAAACCGGCGCGGGCAGAGGGTCGGATATTATGGCCTGTATTCCAACAAGCCGCGCGGCATGAGAAAGAAGGCGGGCGTCGATGATAAGGTGGCGGCCTTCCTCTGCGGCGCCCGCGGTTATGCCGCCGTTAAAGGATGGAATACGCACGGGCAGATTGACCGGGCATATGGCTATCACCCATTGGGGAATGAAATATGAAAAAGTGCATCCTTTTCAATGCGGCGCCTTTCGCATAAAGAAAAGAAAAACCCGACGCCCGGGCCTTCCTATAGAGAATCCTTTTGTTTTTTACCCCCGGCGATCCGCGGAACAGATAAAATCCAACATGTCGATTCTTCTCTTTTTTTAAAGCTGCAAGTTCTGGTAAAAAGCTATCTATCCCGCTTTGCGGTATTTTTATAGTAAGTAATTTACTTATTTTTTTTATTTTTACCACAGAGCGCACAGAGAAAATAAATGAAAAAATTTTTTTTCGGTGTTCTCTGGGGTTAAATCCTTCATTTTCGAATTTGAAAAACCTAAGTTCCTTGAAAGGATAAAAAGGGGGGAAAGTCGTTTGCTTTAGAATTGGCATCCATTTAATGGAAAAAAACGGATCATGGAAATGATTGGATTCATCAAGGCCAATCCTGATGAACCGTAAAAGTCAACACCCTTCTGGACAGTTTGATCCTCTCAGGCGGTGAATATGAATCCGCTTCCATGCGCCCCTGCCTGCGTTTTTTGCAGCGCTCACGCGTTTCTTCACATTTGGGATGGATAAACCCAAGCGAAAAAGACGCATCCACGAATTTTGAGGGCGCTTTTACGCCCTCAAAACAAACGCAGATGCCCGCTTAAAATTCAATGTTCTTGGGGGTTCGCGGGAAGGGGATCACGTCCCGGATATTGTTGATGCCGGTCAAAAACATCATCAGCCGCTCAAACCCCAGGCCGAATCCGCTGTGCACCACGCTGCCGTATCTTCGGGAATCCAGATACCACCAGTAATCCTCAAGGCGCATGTTCATCTCCTTCATCCGCGCCTCAAGCCGATCAAAGCGCTCCTCCCGCTGGCTTCCTCCGATGATCTCTCCGATGCGGGGAAAGAGAACATCCATGGCCGCCACGGTTCGGCCGTCATCGTTTTGCCGCATGTAAAAGGGTTTTATTTCTCCGGGATAGTTATAGACGATGACGGGCTGCTTGAAATGCTTCTCCGTGAGGTACCGCTCATGCTCGGACTGAAGGTCCTTGCCGTATGCGACGTCATACTCAAACTTTTCTTTGGAGGCCTCAAGGATGCCGACCGCCTCCTCATAGGGAATCCGTTTAAAATCGTGGGACAGGATGTTATCGATGGTGTTTAACAGCTCCTTGTCCACAAACTTCGCAAAAAGCGCAAGGTCCGAAGCGCAGTTTTCCAAAACCGTTGCGGCCAGGTTTTTTA
>DYLV01000093.1 GCA_020721925.1 Leptospira biflexa | reverse complement strand
TTCCGCTGGTGATTCTCTGCGGCGTTGATGTCGGCATAAAATTTTTCGAAAAAATACTTGCCGACCTGAAAGAGCGCGTTGCCAGAAGTGAAGGCACACTTACTTCCGGTAAAGAGAAATACCGTCTGCTTTTCGAAGGAATTCCTTTCTGGTATAAGATGAAGTTCATGTATGAACTGGCAAATTACGAGGCCGTGGTGGTGTACGAACCATATACCTATTCCTTCGGCCCGCGCAAACCTTTGAATTTGAGCCTTGACGAAACACTCAGACATGTTGCACGCATGATGCTCGATATACCCTACAGTTATAATCTGGATAAGCGTATTGAATACTTCAAACAATGTGTCGCCGACTACAGAATCGACGGTGTCATTCTGCATGAAAACATGTCTTGCCGTCCCTCTTCCAGCGGTATGATGGATCTCAAAGAAGCCATTCAGAGGGATTGCGGCATTCCTGTCCTCATTCTTCAGTGCGACATGAATGACCCGAGGGCATACGCCGAAGGACCAATAAAAACGCGCATCGAGGGATTTATTGAACTTATGGAAGCGAACAGAAAATCGAATTGAACCTCACTGGCCGCAATGCAAAAACAAATGATTCCTTGACAAAATTGCTTCTGCTTTCACATCCTGACCTGGTGGACGATCAACGATCCGGTTGGCGACAAACGATGGACAGCATACCCATAAAAAAAAGCTACGAAGAAATAAACGCCCGAATTAAAAAGGGTGAAGCGGTCGTGGTCACCGCAGAAGAGATGGTTGGTATTGTAAAAAGCGAAGGCCCAAAATCAGCCTTTAAAAAGGTCGATGTGGTGACGACGGGAACCTTTGGCGCCATGTGTTCATCGGGCGCGTTCATCAACTTCGGCCACACAACCCCCCGGATGAAAGCAACAAAAATCTGGCTAAACGATGTGGAAGCATATGGTGGACTTGCAGCGGTCGATTTTTACATCGGCGCCGCACAGGTACAGGAAGATGATCCCCTGAATAAAGTGCATCCCGGTAAATTCCTCTACGGTGGAGGTCATGTCATTGAAGACCTCATTGCGGGAAAACCGGTAAGATTGAAAGCAAAGGCTTACGGGACAGATTGCTACCCCCTGCGGGATTTTGAAAAAACGATCACAATACACAATCTCCGTAATGCATTTCTGTACAATCCCCGCAACTGCTATCAGAATTACAACTGCGCGGTGAACTGTTCAAAAAAAACAATCTACACGTATATGGGGATTCTGCGTCCCAATATGGCAAACGCCACCTATTCGAGCGCAGGGCAGCTAAGCCCGCTTTTGAAAGATCCATATTACTGGACCATCGGTACCGGGACACGAATTTTCCTCGCCGGTGCACCTGGAGTGGTAACCTGGCAGGGCACACAACATGCTCCTGATTGCATCAGAGGAGAAAACGGAATTCCAAAAGAAGGCGCCGGTACCATCGCCGTGACCGGCGACATGAAACAGATGAATACCCGCTTCATCCGCGGCGCATCGATCACCGGCTATGGCTGTTCCCTTTTTGTCGGTATTGGCATCCCCATCCCCATACTCAA
This sequence comes from Leptospira biflexa, assembly GCA_020721925.1. Classification (GTDB taxonomy): domain Bacteria; phylum Spirochaetota; class UBA4802; order UBA4802; family JAGODF01; genus DYLV01. Next base: position 9,693 of record DYLV01000093.1, on the reverse strand, counting down.
CGAAGAGCTGGCCTTTTTTACCGGAGTACCCGACGAAAAACTTTTCTGCCAGGTAATAGATTATGGGAATGATTATCCGGCAGGACAGGCGAAAAGCCTTGCAGAAGTGAGCTACGCCGAACTAAAAAGTGGACGAATTGAAATTCAAGGGAAATCAATTCCCGCTGCTCCGCTTTCGAGCTATCCGATGGCGCGCACCATTGCGTTTCAGTTGAAAGACTGGATTTTGAATCAGAAATTCACGCTTGGCATTCCGCAAGTCCCAACTCCAACAGTATCCTGCAATATCAACATTGAATAGATTTGAAAGACCATTCTACCGGGACCTATACAACACATCCCATTGGCACACATTTCGCGTGAAAGTAGAAACGAGCGATTTGTGCGTTCGCGCCCTCTGTGATCTTTCGCAGGAAGCAGAAAGGCTACTACGAATATTGCGCCAGCAACTGCGTGCACACATTGCCATTCAAGATGAGTTTCTCACCTCCCTTGTCCCCATCAAAAAGCTTGACGGAATACCTGCAATTGTGCATAAAATGTATTGGGCATCAGAGCTGGCGCATGTGGGGCCCATGGCCGCTGTTGCGGGGGCCATTGCAGAAATCATTGGCCGGGCCCTTCTTGAAAAAAGCGATGAAGTGATTATTGAAAATGGGGGCGATATCTGGCTTGCATTGAAGAAGCAGGGAATAATCGGCCTATATGCGGGCAGGTCGCCATTTTCTTCGAAAATTGGAATTATGGTGCACCCGGAACAAACGCCAATGGGAGTTTGCACCTCTTCTGCCCGGGTGGGCCATTCTCTCAGTTTCGGCAAAGCAGATGCGGTCACCATCGGTGCGAAAGATGCGGCACTTGCGGATGCGGTGGCAACAGAAACCTGCAACAGAATCCGCGGCGAATACGATCTGGAAGGTGCGGTAAATTTTGCGCTTTCCATCGAGGGAGTGACCGGTGCGCTTGCGATACTTGATGACAAAATTGCCATAAAAGGCGACATCGAACTGACGAATATTGCATGACCCAAAAACACGCAAACGAGGTTATCAGATGGCAGAAAAAATACTCACATCGACAAACGTGCTGTTGATATTCAATCAAAGAATCATGTACAGGCCAATCATTTACCGACTGGCCGGCGATTTCAACATCATTTTCAACGTCCTCGAGGCGAAGATTTTGCCGAAGCAGGAAGGCCGCATCATTCTCGAACTTCGAGGAGAGGAAGAGAATCTGGCCCGCTGTATTGAGTATCTGAAAAAAGAGCAGGTACAGGTTGAAGTCCTTGCTGATAAAATGCACCGCGATGAAGACCGATGCATTCACTGCGGCGCATGCACGTCCGTATGCCGTACCGACGCGCTGGCAATTGATAGGGCAACCATGGAAGTGATTTTTAGCCCTGAAAAATGCGTGGCATGCGGTCTGTGCATCATTGCCTGTCCGGTAAAAGCTATGTCCGGCATTGCAATTGATAAAGATATTGACAATTGAACGACTTTCTATCATAGTATTATTAAAGCAAGCGAATCCCGGGTGCACCAGGAATATGGCCGGCAGAACACATGATGATTTCGATCTGGAAAGCGCCTTCAACGACGACTCAAACATTGATGCACTTTTTTCCGATTCTACGGCCGAGAAAAACAAAACCGAACAAGTTCTTCCTGACGTCAGGGAAACCCCTGAATCCGATGGCAATGAATTTTTCGATAAATCATACGACCTCGAAATGCATTCACTCACTTCAGAGAAGGAAGAGGAGCGCCGTCGCACTTCCAAAGATTTTGAACTCAACATGGACGCGATTCTCCTCACTGCACAATCATCCATGATAATTGAAGGAATTAAATGCTACTCGGAAAAAGATTTTTCGCCACAGACACTACCGATATACCTCGAGGCTCTCAAGGGAGTTGATCTTTACATTAAAATAATAGACAGAAATCCTGTAAACTATCACAAGCTGAAAACGATCATCGATACCGATATTGACTGTCAGCGTGTTGAAAACACGGTATTCAACCTTTTTAAAAAAATTTTCGGGCGCGCCCCCGATGACAATTCCGAGAAAATCATCGCCTTTGAAAAATTCCGCCTTCTCTTTGAAAACGCAAAAAACAAAGCGACTATAAGCACTTCTTCTAAAATGATAAAAAAATATTTTCTGCTCTCCGGCGGACTCGATAAAGATAAAATTAAGCGGCTTATTGAAAGCAAGAGCAGGGAACTGATGAGCGACATGAACGCCCTGCTCGGCCATCTGCAGCTTGCAATAGATATGGTTAAAACCGGCAATTTTGAAATAGTGCAGGGGCTTCGCGGTAAAGATCTCAATGCGTTCATTATAAATTCCGCGGAGCTTTTGAGCTTTTACTATAACGCAACAGGCAATGCGCAGGCAGGTGCACATTACGGAAGGATTCACAATAATTATAAAAAATATTTTATCACGAAGTAATTTCTCGCTCCCTCAAATAATAGCTCATTTATTTTCTTCAAGTATGTTATAAGTTTTAGACATGCTCTTTCATGTAAAACACAATACCTGCTGATCATGACTTAGAACGAAAAGGATATCCACTCTCATTTGGGCGATGAGGAAGATAATGTACGAATATATATTTTTGTATAGGATTATTTTGTGAGCAATAGCTCCAAATCCGGCGGCACTCCCCACCAGATGCGCCATGTCGGGATATTTTCTATACATTTTCCCATAATTGCATAGCATTCGAACGGGTAATTATCCGCATGTAATGCCTCATAGTCCTTTTGCAGTATTTTCTCAACGATTTCTGCAAGGTAGGTGTACACCGCAATCGCCATCACAAGCGAAATAGACCGCCGGAAAAACTTCCGCATATCCTGAAAATAATTATATTCTCTAATCAACAACCGCATCTTCACCCGGTGTTTGATGATCTGCTCGCCGGTTTCTTCATCAAATCGCTTTTGGTATTCAATTCTTCCCGCGTCCCGTTCGTACCTTTCATAGTCTTTCATCATCTTCCGCATCGCTTTAACAAGTAGCTCTTCTTTCTGGTATTTCGTCTTTTCCTCTGCTTCTGCGAGAAGTCCAATCACCTCATCGCACATCACATAGGTGGTCTTGATATTCATCATACCCTCCTGAAAAAAAAATATCCTTCTACTCATTAATACGATTGAATCAGCTAAAAGATAAAATTTTTTATAAAAAATAGTGTTGCCGGCAAAAGCAAATCTATCTTAGTGGGCATGTATACGGGAATTTCAAAACTGTTTTACCTCAGTATTCCTTTGTAGTCATAGGATGAGTGGTAATACCTCTTTCTTTGCTGGTCGCAGGGATGGACTATCTCGGTTTTTGGGTTACCTCCATAATTTTTTGATAGAATACGCAATGATTTACTCTTTTCGTTAATATTCCTTTCTGGAAAATGCAACAATACGCCAGCTTTGAAGGTGGTACAGCGAATGAAAGTACCTGCTTAACCCAGTGCCATGTATTGCGAAGGATGATTGCGATATTTGGTCATAAAGACATCACATGATATAGCCTCATGCACGATGCTTGCTGCATTCGTCTGGCCATGCGATAATTTCACCTCTGCTATCGATACGGTACAAACACCGCCAATCCGCACATAAAGACAATAATTTTCTCTGTCACCACCATGGGCGTGAGTATTCCCCGCATCCTACAACAGCGATTCCACACATCGGTAGATCACATAATCTGAAATAAAAAGCCCCTCTTTCGTAAGTGCATATCTCAATGAATTTCCATCCTGCATGCATTTGAGTAATTTCTCATGCTGAAGAGCTTGAAGCGCCTGTTTCACATGGTAAGGAATATCAGTTTGAAATATTTCCCAAAAAGAAGTTTCGGAAAAACCATCAATCAACCTGAGTGCGGTCATCAGGTACTCCGCCATAGCTGCATCGACGGAACGCACATCCTGCACATAGCAAGGCGATTTGATATATTCTTCAACCGACTGATTGTTATAATATCTATTCTCGCCCGTAAAGCCATGCGCTCCTGCTCCAAAACCGAGATATGGCTGAAATGTCCAATATTTGAGATTGTGTTTCGATTCGAAGCCGGAAATACAATAATTCGAAATTTCATACTGGTGATATCCGGCATCGGCTAAATAGTCAATGGCACAGGCAAGCTGCTGGCGCTGCAAATTCTGGAATTCCTCATCGTTTGCCATTCGATCTGCAAGAGATGTGCCTTTTTCAAGCGTAAGCAAATACACCGAAATATGTTCCGGCTTTAACATGATCGCAGAAGAGAGGTCACCATATAATTCCTCATCGCTCGCGCCCAAAATACCCACCATAAGATCAAGGCCGTGAACAATACCGGGTATTGTAAAAAATTGTTCGAGCACATCCGGTTTTACAGGTTCTGGAAATCGGCCGATGAGTTTTCGAAGCCTTTCGTGGAATGACTGGATTCCGACGGTCACCCTGTTGATACCCACGTCAATTAACGGCAAAAGCGCATCAACACGGATATCTGAAGGATTGCATTCAATGCTCATTTCCGCATGGGGGATGACTTGAAAGAACTCTTTCAATGTGCGCAATACTGCGGAAATGCGATTTTGACCGAACAGAGACGGTGTACCACCGCCGAAATATATTGAATCAACCACCGCGCCATGGAAAGGGATGTTTGAAGCAATATCCTTTATAAGCGCCTGTAAATAGCCATCAAGAAGAATCCTTGTTTCGCCCTGATCACGCGGGCATGGTATGGAGTAAAATGAGCAATAATCGCACTTGCCACGGCAAAAGGGAATATGAATGTAAACGCCAAAGTTCACTTTTTCGCCGATGGAAAACCCAACTCACAGTTGATTTTTCTTTTAGGTTCAAAAGAACCGCTGATGCATTCAGCCAACTCGTCGAGCGAAGCCTTTGTCGCTGAAAATGTAAAAATTGTGGGGGGTAAATCTTCCATCACCGCAAGGGGGAATGGATTACCGGTTGAAAGCACACACAAGCGCAAATTCCTCTCATGGCACAGTTTCGCCACCTGACGAATGGCCGACTCATTTGGCTCATGCACGTGAAAGAGCACCATCGGCATCTGAACATCGGCCTTTTCCACTTTTTTATGTTCCCGAACGCCATCATCCTTTTGGAGCTCTGGAACGGGAATGGTGCTTATTTCACTGCTGCTGATAAAATGTGCGCGCTGACCGCAGAGCGTTGCAATACCCGACCGAAGATATGCATTGTCGGTAATGACATACAGAGGAATTTTCGTATCCATGAAAATCTTATCGGACTCAGAAAATCCGTGTGCATAGATGGCCATCCTGGAGATCTTTCTGTTGACGCTTTCTGCATGCTCGAGCATTTCCAGATCATCTTTGGATAACTGCAGGTTTTTCCTTACAATTTTCCCATTTACTGTTTCCATTATCTTATAGCGAAGCTTGAGTTCAATGATCCGTTTGACTGATGCATCAAGGCGTTCGATGGTGATATCACCGCGCTTTACCGCTTTCCGCAGGGAATTTCTGATTTTTCTCAGCGCATTGCCATAGCTGGAAATGAGAATAATATCAGCGCCGGCCTGTACAGCTTTCACCGCAGCTTCGCCTATATCGTAATTTTTCGATATTGCATGCATCTCCATATCATCAGTCATCACAATGCCTTCAAAACCATATTTTTTTCTTAAAAGCTCATTGAGAAAATACGGCGAGAGCGTCGCGGGCGTCGAATCATGCAGTATTTCCGGATATGCAATATGGGCGGTCATAATACCATCCATCCCTCTTTCTATTGTTCGAACAAACGGCACGAGTTCGATTTCCATAAGACGGGCAAGTGGATAAGGAATGACCGGCAGAGTAAAATGCGAATCATCGCTGGTATCACCATGTCCGGGAAAATGCTTTCCCACCGCAATACACAGCGCCCCCTGAAGACCTATAACATACGCCACCCCCATGCGTGAAACCACAACCGGCGATGAACCGAAGGAGCGCGTATTGATCACCGGGTTTCTGGGGTTATTGTTCACGTCCAGAACCGGCGCAAGATTCATATTGATGCCGATTCGCCTGAGCTGCAGCCCAAGAATCCGCGCGGAGGTGTTCACCAGATCTTCATCATCGCATATTCCCATTGCCATTGCCCCGGGAAACTGGGTGGCACCATCGACCACACGAATGACCCGTCCGCTTTCCTGATCGAGAGAAATAAAAAGCGGAAACCCCGTCACCTTCATGGACTCCTTCTGCAAATCTTCGATAAATTTTGCGGTGGTAACCCGGTCACTGATATTATAGCGGAAAAGAATAATACCGCCAGGCTGATATTCAGAAATTATTGCACGAACGGCACGGCTCATTGAATTCGTGGGTACGCCAACCATAAGAAGCATGCCGAGCTTTTGATCAATCGTCATATTTTTCACCACATTCGATGCCTCCCGATGCATTCGCCGCACGGGACAGGAGGTATACGGGAAAATGATGAGCATCATTGAAAGTACAATAAAAGCCATTCTTTTTTTCATATTCACCAGCCTGCATATGATAAATCGTCACGATTTAAAGAAACGACAATTTTTTATCCACAACTTTTTTTTGCTTATTTAGATTTTCGGCATCGTTTATGTATTGGTTCTCACATTTCTCATTGCACACAATTTACACACACGAAGCGAACTGTCTCACCAATTGTGTTTGACAATTTTCGTTTGAAATTTTAATTATTCATCAATTTTCGGACAATCGAGTATCACAGGAGGATCACATGGGTTGCCTGTTCTGTAATATCATTGAGGGCAAGACTCCCTCGAAAAAAGTTTTCGAAAACGACAGGGTCTATGCGTTTCACGACATAAATCCGCAGGCGCCGGTTCATATTCTTGTGGTGCATAAAACCCACACAAAAGATATTGAAGAAACATCAGCGGACAGAGCACATATATTCAGCGACCTTTTTGAAGGAGTAAAAGAAGTGGCAAAGCTCACAGGAATTGCGGAAAAGGGATATCGTGTCATCATAAACAACGGCCCGGCCGGCGGTCAGATCATCTGGCACATGCACGTACATGTGCTGGGGGGTAAAGACAATATGGGACCGATGATGGCAAAGTAGCAGTTTTTCCTGCCCCCATCACCAACACCAAAAACCAGTACAGCACCCCTTGTTCGTCAGCGCACACGAGGGCTGACCACGTTGAAGGTGCACAATGTAAATTGACGGAGAAACTCAGGAGGGATACCGCAGAAACCACCATCCACTGCGCGCTACGTGTACCAACTTCATTCACTGCCTTCGCGCACCAACCCCATCACCAGCACTCACTCAAAAAAACGCCCGCTTTTCACAACTGCTCCTTCCCCCAGATGGTAATGCCCAGATCGGCGTTACTCACCTCACTCCACGCGGAACCATCGTATGTTTTCAAATAATTTCCGCTATACGCATCACCACTCGTCTGATAAAAAAGAATATAGTTAGTGCTTCCATCGCCGATGCTGGTATCGGCAAAATACACTTTTATCCAGTACTTCGTGCCGGCACTGACCGTGGGTCGATTCTTAAACACAAAAACATGTTCGCTTCGTTCGGCAGAAATCGCATTTAATCGTACATTATAGGTAAAATAACCGCTTAGAACACTGCTGGGATCATTCGACTTATCATTGCAAAATGCTACCTTCAATGTGTCCATATCGAGAAAATTCCCCGCTCTCGAAAGCACAAGCCGCACCTCGTAAATCAGATACTTTTTTGTCGGGGTAAATTGCTGTGCAACCGCCTTATCCGTATATATTTTCTGTGTTCCCGGCGTCTCTGCACCGGTTATTTCCACGACTTTTACCCCTTCCGAACTGACTCCCTCAAGTTTTTCAAAGCTATTGTCGCGTCCATCATAACAGGAAAACATGTTCGTCCCACTCATTACGAGGCATGCCATTATGCATCCCCCCATGATATTCTTTATTTTTAATAATTTCCCTCGCATAGCATCACTCCCTCGTTCCGGATTATCGTGAAACACAATTCATATATAGATCGCCGGTTCAATTTATTAAAATATATTCATTTATATTAAATACGTCAACTCAAAATTCGATTGATTCGGTTTTTGAGTGGTTGACACCCACTCATGGTTTTTGCACATAATTCGGTGTCAGAGCAACCTAAGAAAACCCCCGATGAGGCTTGAAACCGGTGTCAGAGCAACCGCCCCCCAACCGGGTGCATCGTACCTACCGACAGCACATTCGGTGTCAGAGCAACCTAAGAAAACCCCCGATGAGGCTTGAAACCGGTGTCAGAGCAACCGCCCCCCAACCGGGTGCATCGTATCTATCGACAAAAGAACCTTTCGTTTTAGTATCGGGCTATGCGCACACACCAGCTGTAGCGAATACCCCACCGGGGGGTCTGAGCGGCTGCATTCTACAGGCGACTTCCCTTGCCGAATAAAAATCGAATGTGCAAACCTCGATGGAGCCGGTAAGGAAATTGATATTGGTATTCATTTTGGGTGCACATCCCGCAGTCGGCACCGATTTCATGTACGCCGGAGTAAATTTACACCCAAAGAATAATTGTATTGACACATCCAGCCATATACGCTACGTATTACTCTATGATGGCAGAATGCAATGGTAAGATTGCGTGCCAATCTTAATTCGGGATTATTGTGATCATGAAGCTGGTGCTTATAGGACCACCTGGATGCGGAAAAGGAACTCAGGCTGAAAAGTTATGTAAAAAATTCGGCCTTCCTCATATCTCATCGGGGAATATTCTCCGCGCCGAAGTCGCGGCAGGTAGTCCCTTTGGGAAAAAAATCAAAAGTTATATGGATAGAGGGGAAATCGGACCGCAGGAACTCATCACCGAAGTAGTGCTCGAATACATCGATAAACACTGCCCATCCGGCTTCATCCTTGATGGGTTTCCTCGCACCGTGTATCAGGCACAGGAGCTTGAAAAGCGGCACAGCATCGTCGCGGCAATCTATTTTAAACTTGCAAAGAAGGAAATACTTAAACGCATCACCGGTCGGAGAACATGCAAAACATGCGCACGGGTATATCATATTGATTACAATCCTCCCAAAAAACGCGACATCTGCGACGCGTGCGGCGGTGAACTCTTGCAGCGCGATGACGACAAAAAGGAAACCGTTGAAAACAGAATCAAAGTGTTTGAAGCAGAAACGCTTCCTGTAATTGATTTTTATAAATCCGCAGGCATTCTCAAAGAAGTTAACGCCAACCCTGCTCCCGATATTGTTTTCAATGAAATTTTGCACCTGGTGTAAATCCGCATTATGAAAAAAACATTTTTCATTGGAATAGCCCTTCTTTTCATTGTCGCTCTCAGCGGTCACAGCGCCGGGACACAGAATCGATTCCACGCTATTGTGCGCCTGCAGGGTACGGTTAATCCCATCGTTGCCGAACACATTGTGTCATCGATAAAGAAGGCTGCCGATGAGGGCGCCGATTTTATTATCATTCTGCTCGACACCCCCGGCGGCCTCATGAGCTCCATGCAGGACATCATCAAAGGAATAATGGAATCAAAAATTCCGGTGATTGTGTACACCAGTCCCCGCGGTGCGCAGGCCGCATCGGCCGGGGGGTACATCATGCTCTCCGCCCATATCACCGCCATGGCTCCCGGCACCCGCATCGGCGCAAT
>DYLV01000255.1 GCA_020721925.1 Leptospira biflexa | reverse complement strand
GTTTTTCCCACCCTGGCCTATCATGCTCCTGGACGTGTCGAGCACTAAAATAATATCGCGTTCACTATCGAACGTTTTCTTACACGATGAGGCAATAACAAGTGACAGGAAGGCGAACATTGCGACACAGATTCTCATTGTTTTTCTCGGTTTCATAGCACCTCTCTTTTTTTATGAAAACGGTCTGCAAATTGCTCGGGGCACCCGGAATTACAACATTCGGCCGGGTATCATTGCACGCGCAAACCCTCCAGAAACTGCGACGCCCAATGCATAATCAGGCGATATATTGATTATTACGCATTGACTATTTATCTTCAATTTCTTTCGTATTTTGTCAAGAAGAAATATTCCAGAAATTCAGGAAGCATTTTTTTGCGCAGTATTCATTGTATCGCACCGTACTGCATATTGTTTCGCGGCATGATCACCGACGTGCGTCAATATTCGCGATATTGAGTCGTTTCCTTCACGTATTTCCTCAGATCCAGCGACTCTTGCTTTTCCACATCGAGATATTCGTTCATCAGGATGAAAAACCATTGCATGGTATCATCGCCAGTATCCAGTATTTTGAAGCTTCTCTTTTCCCGCCAGTCTTTCACCACAATCCCTTGATTTACCACCACCATAATGTCGAATTCAAACATATTATCAAGGCTACGCGAAACGTAGTAGTCTAAAATAAGGTTCTTCAGGTCCTGATAGCTCATTTTCATGTCCATGGTCAGCACGAAAGCCGGAATGAACTGGCCACCATCTCCCTGTTCGCTGAAGCGATTTATCTTTTTCATATTTGCCACATGCGACAATGTTTCTCCAAGCGAAACAGCGGTCAGCGCACTGTTGATGAAAAAAGCGCCATACACAAGTTCCGATGGAATCGCATGCATCATGGCATCCATATCGCGAAAAACTTTTTTGTATGCGATATAATCAACGTTTTCGGGAGAATATCCACTGGGGTCAATTATTTTCTCTGCCGACACGGTATAGTGTATCGGAACGAATTTTGACAGCACATCCTCTATCTTTTTCCCATCAAAACTGCCAGACGGGGGCGCGGATTTTTTCCCGGTTGTTTTTCCAGCGCTTTTTTTCACTTGCGAAGGTGCGCATGCCTTGATCAGCTCATCGCCGAGAGCCTTGAAATAATTTCTAAACATTCCTTCCCTCTTAAGAATTATTGTTTCGGCCAGTTCCACCGAGCGTCTTTTCCCCCATTTAATCCCATTCAACTCTTTTTCCACTTCAGTGCTCATAGTGCACATGAAATGGCAAGCAGTTTTTTCTTTACCTTTCGTATAGCAATCGCGTTCAATTAGCATTTTACCGTCTTCGAAAAAGACGGGAACCATAAAAAATGGTTGATTTTCCCTGAAAGCCTTTAGATTATGTCGCCTTCATTGAAATGAGCATGGACACTGAAATCGATGTACATCGCGACGGCGCACAAGAAGAAGGACTGTACTCGCGCCATCTTCCTTTTGAAAGCGTTCTGGAACAGGAAACCGGCATTGCGGGTGAAGAAAAAATTCGTCTTCTTTTAGCCAGCGGCAATATCCCCAAAGATGACCGGTTCAATCTCAAAATAGAAGCATGGCTTCTTCAGCTTGCCTATTCTAACGACAAACTCCTCTCACTTTCAAATTCTCGTACCCAGATTCTGGCCCATCAGCTCGAATCCACCCACCGC
>DYLV01000092.1 GCA_020721925.1 Leptospira biflexa | reverse complement strand
CGCGGCGGATGGAGGAAGCCGCGGGATCGGTTACGGGAGTGCGGGAACTCCGCTCGGAATCAATCGAGGGTTTGAGCCTGGTGACGGCGCGCTTCAACTGGGGCACCTCAATGGATTTCGCGCTCATTGAAACAAAAGAAAAAGTTGATATGATGAAGGGTGCCCTTCCCGAGGAAGCGGAGAAATCAATCGTGGTGAAATACGATCCCGAAAGCGAACCCTTCATACTTTACGCAGTGAAAGCAAAGTCCGGAGATTTTAAAAAACTCAGGCACAAAATCGAACGGGAAATCATCCCAATTCTTGAACGAACAGAGGGCGTCGCAATGGTCGAAGCATACGGCGGCTTTCGAAGACAGATTAACGTCGATGCCGACGAGGGTGCAATGGCGGCACGGAGGATTTCTTTCAGCGACATTGTTCAAGCCATCTCCGCATCAAATTACAATTTCCCTGCCGGAAACATTGAAGAGGGCAATAAGGAATTTGAAGTGCGTACCGTAGGAGAGTTTAAAACTCCATTTGACATCAATACAGTGGTGGTAGGCCACAACGAATCCGGAGTTCCAATCTATCTTTCACAGCTTGCGCGCGTGGAAGACGGATGGAAGGAACGTAAGAGCGTGGTTCGTCTGGATGGAGATGAAGTGGTGGCGCTCTATATTACACGCGAGGGCGGCAAAAATGCAATTGAAACATCCCTCGCCGTGCGACAAAAGATATACGAGCTTTCGAATAAGTTTCAAAATGAAATATCTTTCCATGAAGTTTTCAATCAAGCCGACTTCATATCATCCTCTGTAGCGAATGTCCGAAATTCCGGAATTGCCGGAGCGCTCATCACCATGCTTGTGCTTTTTCTCTTTCTTCGCCAGCGCCGCGCGGCGCTCATCGTTGCAAGCTCAATTCCTATTTCCGCCCTGTGTACCTTCGCGCTGATGTACGCAAAGGGCATGTCGCTCAATGCCATGTCGATGGGAGGGCTTGCCCTCGGTATCGGCATGACCGTAGATTCCTCCATTGTTGTTGCCGAATCCATTGTGAACGAGTACCCCCACCCTTCCCGCACAAAAGCGAAAAAGGCCGCTTCTCTGATCCTTGGCGCCGTATACGAAATTAAAACATCGGTTATCGCTTCCATTCTCACCACTCTGGTGGTCTTTCTCCCGATTATCTTTCTTTCGGGAATTGCAGGTGCGCTTTTCGGAGAGCTTGCCCTCACCATTTCCTTTTCCCTCATTTCAACCCTTGCGTCTTCTCTCTTCCTTGTGCCCATGCTCTTTACAATACCACAAAAGGAAACGCACGCACCCCCATCGTTCATTTCGCACCTGCACGAAAAGGGTTTTATAGTCACGCAAAAATTCGTAGATACCCTTTCTGCACTTTACGAGTCGCTTCTTGCCATTGCCGTTCGCGACAAACAGAAGCTCATCGCCGCGGCAACAGCCATCGCACTTCTCGGCATCATTCTCACCCTTTCTCTCGAACGCGAACTCATGCCAAAGGTGGACAATGGCGAATTTACCATTAACATTCAGGCTCCGCGAGGCACGCCACTCGAAGAAACATTGAAGCTCTGCAACATATTCGAGAGCGCGGCACGAAAAAACCCTCACGTTTTGCGCGTGCTTTCAAAAACGGGATGCGAGCCTGAAGATTCCATCGCCGAACGACTTTCTGGAAAAATGCGCGATTTTGCCACTCTACGCGTAATTTTAAAAAGCTCATTCCGTCCGCACATCGCTGAAATCATGGAAGACATCCGCCGAAAAGCGGGTGTTTTTGAAGGCGTACAGGTCGAATTCCGGCTCAGGGAAGATATTGTGCAGTCGGTTCTCGCTTCAAAAGGTGCACCTGTTTCCATTGAAATATCCGGACGCGAACTAGCCGATCTAAAAAAAGCCGGCGATGAGCTGAAATCGCGCCTTAAAAAAATCACCGGTCTTTCTTCAACTGCTTCCACCCTTGATGAAGGCAATCCGGAAATCCGTCTTTCGATTGATAGGTCGAAAAGCTTCTCACACGGGCTTTCCATTGCCGCAGCAGCCTCCGCGCTTCGAAGCGCTGTTTCCGGGGATGTGGCCACAGTGTTCCGCGAGGGCGATGATGAAACCGACGTACGCGTGCGCATGCGCGAAAAAGCACGAAACGATCTTCGTGCGCTTTCCTCGCTTAATGTAAAATCATTGAGCGGCGCAATGCTTGAACTTGGAAAGTTTGCATCATTTTTACCGGCCTCTGGACCTTCTCGCATTACGCGCGTCAACCAGTGCAGGGTTAACATCGTCACTGCAGAAGGACATGCCTCTTCTTCCGAGCTTGCGCAGGCGATTAATTCACTGTCACTGCCGGCTGGCCTTGAAACGCACCTTTCCGGCGAGTACACAGAAATTCTCAAAACGCTGCCCGAAATGCTTTTCGCCCTTTCCCTTGCAATCGTTCTGGTGTACATGGTGCTCGCATCGCAATTCGGCTCTTTCACTCTTCCGCTTTTGGTGATGGCATCAATTCCTCTTACGCTCATCGGCTCCTCGGGAGCGCTATTCCTCACAGGCAAAAGCCTTAACATCAACTCGCTCATCGGCATGGTGCTTCTGGCGGGAACGGTGGTAAACAATGCCATTGTTCTTGTCGATTTCATCGCACGGCGGGTTGATGAAGGAATCGGGATTCATGAGGCGGTCATTGCTTCCATTAAACGGAGAATCCGGCCCATCATGATGACAACCCTTACCACAATACTCGGGATGATGCCGCTGGCGCTGGGAATAGGATCGGGCGCGGAAATTCAGCAACCGCTTGCCATCGCAGTCATCGGAGGGCTTTTCTGCTCAACCGTGCTTACGCTCGTCTTCATTCCGGCACTTTATTCCCATATGTCAGGCAGAGGAGCACGTCGGTGAATTATTTCCTGAAAAATCCCATAAGCGCGATCATGCTTTCCATCGGCATCGCCATCTTCGGCATCATCTCACTTCTCAAGCTCCCTGTGGGGCTTATGCCCCGTGTTGAATATCCCGCGCTTTCGGTAATCGTTGAATATCCTGGAATATCGCCCGATAAAATCGAAAACATCATCACGCGTCCAATCGAGCGCATCATCCGCACCGTCCCGGGGATTGAGACAATTGAATCGTCTTCCGAAGAAGGCAAATCGCGAATCACCATCACCCTCCATCCCGGCATTGATACGAAACTGATTGCACTGAAAGTGCGCGAAAAAATCGGCCTCATCCGCGATTCCTTCCCACGGGCGGTACAGGAGCCTGTAGTTCTGCGCTACGACCCCTCTGACCGCCCGGCGCTGATCGCTTCGGTGAAGAAAATTCCACTCGAAAATGCATCGCTTACCGATATCCGCGAATATGCGGAGCATGTCATCAAACCCCAGCTCCAGCGCATCGACGGCGTTTCAGAAATTTACGCAGCAGGTGGGCTTCGGAAAGAAATTCATGTGACGATTGACAGCGGAAAATTCTTTTCCCGCAAAATGGACTTTGGCGAAATCGTTCGCACCCTGCAAAGCGAAAGCGTTTCCATGCCGGCAGGAAACATTTTTTCAGGAGGAAAGGAATGGCGCATTCGCATACCCGAACGTTTTAAGACCAAAGAAGATATTTCCGCTGTCGCCCTTCGCCTGTTCGATGAAGGCAAAATTATTTCTCTTGGCGAAATTGCGCGGGTGGAAGAATCATCGCACGAAACCGACTCCATCGCACGTCAAAATGGTCGGGAGGGTGTGCTTCTGTATCTGCACAGGGCGGGTGATGCCAATACCCTCGAAGTAGTATCCCGTGCGCAGACAATTCTTTCTTCTCTTCCCGGATGCGAAATAGAAATCATCTACAATATGGCTGAATTCATCCGCGCAGCGGTAAATAACGCTGTTTCATCCAGCCTCTGGGGGCTTGCCATCGTCATCTTCGTCATTCTGCTTTTCTATCGCGATATTTTAAAAGCAGGTACAATTGCGCTCTCCATTCCTCTTTCCATCACGGCCGTCTTTTCGTGTATGTATTTCGCGCGGTTTGAAATCAACATCGTGAGCCTCTGCGGCATCGCTCTCTCCGCAGGGATGGTGGTCGACAGCGGCATTCTGGTTATGGAAGCAATTACACACGGGATGTCTCTTCAATCAGCCGCCAGAGCGGTGGGGCGCATCCGCATCGCAGCAACGGCATCCGTCGTCACCACTGCGTCGGTTTTTTTCCCGCTCCTTTTCGCGGAAGAAACTGTCCGCCGAACCTATGAAGGAATTGCGTTTACCGTCACAGTCTCGTGCATCGTTTCTCTCTTTGTGGCCACGAGTCTGCTTCCTTCGCTCTATCTTGCTGCGAAAAGGGCTTTATCGCTTCCGCCTTTGCGCATAAAGCTTTTTTGCGCGCTCGAGCACTGTACCGACACATCGAAAGACATATTCGCATCAGCGCTTTCCTTTGTATTCGCGTACAGAAAAAAAACACTCATCGCCACGGCAATCTTCATGGGGCTGGCGATGGTAAGTTTAATATGTATTCCGACGGAGTTAACTGACCCGTTTGGAAATAACGAAGCGTATCTCTACTGCGAGCTTCCCACCGGCACGCCGCTTCGCATTGCTGATGAAGCTATCAAGCGTGTGGAAGAGCGTCTCAAATATACAGACACGGTGAAAAAAATTTCTTCAAAAACGGAAAAATGGCGCGGCAGTATAGCCATAACGCTTAAAAATTTTTTCTGGGCTCACGAGCGGGAAAACGCAAAAAAGCTTATCGCGCACCATGCAAGGGAAGCGCTCATGCCTTTCGGCGGATTCGCGTTTATTTCAGAGGCAGGCGAGCTTGCAGACCGGGAGCTGGATATAATCTTCACTGGAAAAGACGACACAACACTCCGGCACATCGCGCGCGAGGCGGCAAAAGCAGTCGGTGCAGTCGCCGGGATTGAAGAGTGCGTGCTTCGATTTCGTGAAGGGAAGCCATCGTACAGGCTTATGCTTAAAAGAGAGAAAAGCGAGATGTTCAACGCTTCATCCGAGCATCTCGCGCATTTCTTTCACGGGGCACTCTTCGGGCCCGTGGCCGTTAAACATCACACTGACGGAAGAGAAATCGATGTTCGAGTGAAATTCGACCGCAAATCTTTTTCCCGCGCCGAAGACCTTCTTGCAGGCAGCATTCCAGTCGCTGAAGATCGATTGGTTCCCCTTCGGGAAATTGTGCACATCGAGAAAGGGACAGAACCTACAAGGCTTACCCGGCACAACGGGCGAAGAGCTGTGCGCATTACCGCAAGGCTTGGCGAGATTTCATACGACAATGCAGAAGAAAAGATACGCAAGGCGCTTGCCGCAATAACTTTTCCCGAAGACTACAGCTGGGAGTTCGATACCGCCTACATAAAAGCGAGAACACAGCTTCGCGCCATGGCTCTTTTAGTGCTGGCCGCGCTTGTCCTTGTGTACATGACCATGGCTGCGATTTTAGAATCACTGCGCCTTCCGCTTCTCGTCCTTGCCACAGTGCCCCCGGGAATCTGCGGCGTATTTCTCACATTCTTTCTTTCGGGATCACCAATGAATTCTTCCGCTTTCATGGGCATTGTCGTCCTTGTGGGAATCGCCGTCAATAACGGCATTGTCATTGTCGAGAGAACAGCTTTTATTATTCGCCAGAAAAAGAAAGCCCGGGAAAAAGATGAAATAGATAAAATTGCGAAGCACGTATCGCTTGAGCACTTTCGTCCGCTTTTTGCCACCACGCTCACCACCATTGCGGGATTTTTCCCCGCGCTGGTTTCCTTCGGCGAAGGGAGCTTCCTCTGGCGTCCCCTTGCTCTTACGGTTATTAGCGGGCTGTCATTTTCTTTTCTCGCATCAGGGCTTCTGCTGCCCGTATGCATCCGTTTTTTTATCTCTCATTCAGGGAGGAAGATATGAAAAAAATTTTTTGCGCTTTTTGCTTCATCTTCGCTTCGTGCGGGCAATTTGAAGCGCTTGAGATTATCTCGTTCAGTCCATCAAACGAAGAATACGGCGTTTCCACCGAAGCGAGTGTCCGCATTGAGTTTAGCGCGGACGTTAAAAAGGAATTAGTGGAGAGCAGTTTTGTGCTCAATGCCGACAACTCTCCCGTACCGGGAAGCCATAGCTGGGAATCGGGGAGGATTTATCGATTTATACCACACCGGCATTTTGCACAAAGCACGCGCTGTGTGATGGAACTACCGAAAAGCATTGAAGACATCAGGGGCAATTCCATGGAAAAGGATTTCATCGCGGAATTCTATGTGGGAAACGACCTCGTCCCTCCATCGGTTCTTTCATCCATTCCAGAATATGCGGAAGGAGGGACTATTGGCGTATCTGCAGATATTCCCGAAATTGAAATTCTTTTTTCTGAAGCAATGGATACCACCTCTGCTTCATCCGCTTTCAGCATATCTCCCGATATCGCCGGATACATCATCTGGCGTGATGAAAACACCCGTCTTGTATACCATCTTCAGGAAACGCTTGAGCATGGAAAACAGTATTGCGTCACAATCTCATCATCAGCGAAAGACGCCGCCGGAAACGCGCTTGCGAAAAACTTTACGCTTGTTTTTATTGTCGGTGATGATTTCACCCATCCCGAAATACGCGGTACGTATGAAAGCGGTACCATCCCCCCACCGTATTTCGATAGAGAAACGATCAACCGCGGTATCAGCCGATTTTCCTCAATATCGATTGAGTTTTCCGAACCAATGAACAAAAGCTCAGTGGAAAGTGCGTTTTCTCTTACTCCTGCATCCGGAGGACGTTTTGAATGGTCGGCCGGGAATACCGTGCTTACTTTTATTCCCGACACCCCTTTTTCTATGGATACCGTGTACACACTGTCTATTGCCGAAAGTGCGAAGGATTCCGCAGAGCTTTCGCTTCGGGAAAACTATTCCACACTCTTCAGAACAGACGCGGCGGATTCACTCCCTTTTTTTGTTTCGCACATTGAAGGAACATCCGATATCGAACACACGCCTTTTGAGACTCTCTACGACGGCACCATTTTACCCTGGCCTCTTTTAATCGACATGGGCGAATATGCGCCACCAGAAAATGGAAATGATTACATGATGAAAGTATATTTTGCAAATGCGGAAGGCCCGGTCGCCGTGGACATCTACTCGCTCATCGAAAGCCTGCTCATCGAAGGCGACGGAAGCCCGTGCGTAACCGATATTGCACAGGAGAGTGACGGTGTGCTTATTCTTTTCGACGGACTTGTGAATATTCGAAATCCGGAAACCCCCACGCCAAATCTCTATAGATTCACCATCGCCGGAGGTTCTTCCGGTGTAAAAGACGCGCATGGAAACACCATGACAAAAAGCTTCATGTGCGAATTCAAAGATTATCAAACACCATAGCATAATACATGGAGGTAACCATGAAACCCATTGCATGTTTTGTACTAAGTATTGCCCTGACAGCCGGATGCGATCGAATTGCTGACCAATTCGATATTGATAGACCGTCGGTACTCAGCGTTGCGCCCGAACACCTTTCTGAAAATATTTCTTCACACACAGCAATAACTGTCGTCTTTTCAAAGGAAATGGATCGGATAAAAACACACCAGGCCTTCACACTCAGCGCTCATAAAACAGGCAATGTAGAAGGATTTTTCTCCTGGCGCGATGGACGAACACTCTGTTTCACGCCACGCACCCCTCTTTCCGACAACTGCTACACCATCCGCGTGGACACGAGCGCCGAAGACACAAAAGGAAACGACCTCGCTGAAATCCATGAGTCAGTTTTTTATGTAAACACCGATCTCACCCCGCCGGAAATACTTTCTCATACGCCCGCCGATAATGCCATCGGTGTACATCCATTTCCTGCAAGCGATCCCGAACACTACGCTTCTTCCTTTATCCGTATGGTTTTTTCCGAGCCAATTGATCTTGATTCATTGTATTCCGGTTTTTCCATCACGCCATCGGTACAGGGACTTTTTTCATGGAATGAAACGCACACTGAAATACTCTTTACGCAACTCTCTGATCTTCTTCCCGGCACAAGCTATACCGTCACATTGAATACCTCGCTTCTTGATAGTCACGGAAACGCGCTCGCGGAAAACTATTCTTATCGCTTCACTGTGGGCGATGATTTCGTTGCGCCGGAAATCTTATCAGTCACATGCGTGAGCGACGGCGGTAATCCGATTGAACTTGCAGAAGATGTTCAAACCGAACACTGTGAAAAAGATGCGTCACTCATCATTACATTCAGCGAGCCGGTGGTGCGGGAGAAAGTCGCAAATGCGGTGCGCATATCTCCTTCACAATCGTTTTACCTCGATGCACCGTCCCTTGCCGAGAAAATGACAATCAAATTTCAGGAAGCGCTCGAAAGCGAAACGAGCTACGAGCTCACCATCTCTCCTACAATTTCCGATGCAGGAGGAAACATCCTTTCGCGAGAATACCGCTATCGTTTCATCACAAACGGCGCACGATCGACGCGTCCCGCAATTACCTGCATCACCGATACCCTTCACGGATTCATCCCACCATTCGACGAGGGAACGTATGAATGTTTCGCACACGGCGATATTGAGCCCGTGTCGATATACGATACAGATGAATACATCTACCTCATATTCAACAAAGAGATGAAGCCGGAACGTATGAACATCTCAATTATGCGTGCGCTCGGATCATCAGGAAGCGGACTTCCAGAAATGAGCCAGATCGACTGGCCGACGACGTCGCATGGCGCATTTCGCGTGTACCGATTTTTCCTTTCCGGCATCGACGCAAACAATGTGTACCGAATCACTGTCCTTGGCGGCAGCTCCGGAATTGAGGATTCGTATGGAAACACAATGAAAGAAGATTATCATCAATATTTCAAGGTGAGTGCGAAGTAGCAATCATTCCAATTTTGGTTCTTTTGCTTGACGCTACATCGCCATTTTTTTTATTGTCCTTGAAGGGATTGATGCGAATGAAGCGACCGCTCAATTCGACCTTCATCATAAATCGAGGAGAAGGCCGATGGTTAAACACGAAAAACTTCAAAAATGGGTCGATGAAGTTGCCATGCTCACGACGCCAGATGCGGTGTACTGGTGCGACGGCTCCAAAGAAGAGTACGATCGCCTTTTTAAAATTATGGTTAAAGAAGGGCTGGCAATACCGCTCAATCCCCAAAAACTTCCGAACTGCTATCTTTTCCGCTCCGATCCTTCCGATGTGGCACGAGTGGAAAACCGCACGTACATCGCATCGAAAACAAAAGACGATGCCGGTCCCACGAACAACTGGATAGACCCGAATGAACTGAAAGACACAATGAAAGCGCTCTATAGAGGCTGTATGAAGGGGCGCACAATGTACGTAATTCCCTTCAGCATGGGTCCGGTCGGCTCGCCGATATCGAAAATAGGAATTGAAATTACCGACTCGCCGTACGTGGTTGCCAACATGCATATTATGACGCGTGTGGGCAACGAGGTGCTGGAGGTTCTCGGAGAACACGGGGAATTCATCCCATGTCTGCACTCCATTGGTAAACCTCTTGCGGAAGGCGAAAGCGATAATGGCAAGTGGCCATGCGCACCACTTGAAAAGAAATACATTTCCCACTTTCCAGAAGAGCGCACAATCTGGTCGTACGGTTCCGGCTATGGAGGCAACGCCCTTTTGGGCAAAAAATGCCTTGCGCTACGAATCGCCTCGGTGATGGCGCGCGACGAAGGCTGGCTTGCCGAGCACATGCTTATTCTGGGCATTACAAATCCAGAAGGAAAAAAGAAATATATTGCAGGCGCATTCCCCTCCGCCTGCGGTAAAACTAATCTGGCCATGCTTATTCCCACCATCCCCGGCTGGAAGGTGGAATGCGTGGGTGATGATATTGCATGGATGAAGCTTGGGAAGGACGGCCGCTTCTATGCCATCAACCCCGAAGCTGGATTTTTCGGTGTGGCTCCGGGTACTTCAATGCAATCCAATCCAAATGCGATGAAAACAATCAACCGAAATACCATCTACACCAATGTGGCTCTCACCAAAGACGGCGATGTATGGTGGGAAGGTATAGGCTATGATCCGCCTGGTGCACTTATCGATTGGACAGGGAAAGAATGGGATGCAGGAAAATCGAACGCACCTGCCGCGCATCCAAATTCTCGCTTTACCGCACCGGCGCAGCAATGCCCCTCAATAGATTCTGATTGGGAAAATCCTGCCGGCGTTCCTATATCCGCATTCATTTTCGGTGGGAGAAGACCACACACCATACCGTTGGTATATGAGGCTTTCGATTGGAACCACGGTGTGTTCATTGCCTCCACAATCGGATCTGAAGTTACTGCCGCCGCTCTCGATCTTAAAGTGGGCACTATCCGTCGCGACCCCATGGCAATGCTTCCTTTTTGCGGCTATCACATGGGAGATTATTTCCGACACTGGATTCAGATTCAGTACAAAACAGCGCCGGACAAACTTCCGAAAATTTTCTGCGTCAATTGGTTTCGACAATCCGCAGATAACAAATGGCTCTGGCCCGGCTATGGAGATAATAGCCGAGTGCTCAAATGGATTTTTGCACGTTGCGATGGCACCGGAGAAGCGGTTGCAACTGAAATCGGCTATATGCCGCCCGAGCATGCGATAGATGTGCAGGGCATCCACATCACCAGGGAAACACTGAACGAACTTTTGCGCGTTGATCGCGAGGGATGGCGGGAAGAACTAAAACTTGTGAAAGAGCATTACGCGACATTCGGCGAGCGCCTGCCGAAAGAGCTATATGATGAGCTTGAGAAGCTGGAGAAACGTCTTTCTTCTAAATAAGTCTGTTTATTGAAGATGTAGCACTCCACACGTTTTCGCTTGCGCGTGGATGTTTTTGCAGTCACGAAACATTCCCCCTGCAAAGATCCCCTTATCCTCCGCCTTTTTGGGTAAATTTGTGGTGATCTTTTCTGTCAATCAAAAGAAAGGGGATTTTTTGAAACGTAGATGAAATTTTTTACAGATCCCCGCCTTTTTAAAGCACAATTGTTTTCATAAATAAATACACACGGTGGCTTCCATACCGCACATATTCTGCCGCCCTTATGCCGATACTTCTCGTACTCCTCTGCACCCGCCAGCCTCTGCACCGCCAGATGTACGAGAACAAAAGGCACCCGTTCATCTAAAGCTGATAAAAAACCCTAAAGCGTTCGATACGGAGTATCATGCCTGAACTTAGACGAACGGGGTGTGTAAAGGATGCCTTAGAATACAAAAGCTTCGTATTATGTGCCAGAAGGGAAAGCATATTCGCCCTTATTTTGTCAATGAGGAAGAAGTTGCACGAATATTTTCTTTTGTATGGGTTATTTT
>DYLV01000254.1 GCA_020721925.1 Leptospira biflexa | reverse complement strand
CGTAGCAGAACGCGGCTCATACGCGACAATAATATTTGAATTCGGAAAACGTTTTCGCATGGAAGCGATCACCTGCGCAATGACGGTAGGATGATGCGCAAAGTCCTCATAAATTCGCACATTCCGATCTTCAAAGAGCAATTCCTGCCGGCGTTTTACTCCTCGAAATGTGCGAACACCCTCAGCAATTGCACCGATTGTGATCCCCAGCCGCATTGCCATCGCCGCGGCAGCGCAAATATTCATATAATTAAATTCGCCCAAAAGAGATGTCTCCAATCGGCATACACTGCCAGCGTGGTAAAACTCAAGAATTGCATTTCCATCGGAAATTGAATCTTCCCTGCACGAAAAATCTGCCCCGGTCAAGCCAAAGGTATGCGACACCGCGCGGGAAGTGTTTATTACATCGATGAGCGCAGAATATTCTTTCGAATAAATTATCTCGCCTCGCGAGGGCACGGTATTGACGAGTCGCCGAAACCAGAGCTTTATCTCCTCAAGATCGCGATATATGTCTGCGTGGTCGAATTCGAGCGAAGTGAAAACGCAATGGCGCGGCCGATAAAACATGAACTTCGGCACTTTTTCAAAAAACGAAGAATCGTATTCGTCGGCTTCTATGACAAAATATTTGCCACTGCCCAAACGATAATTGGAATTATAATTTACCGGCACGCCGCCTATAAAAAAAGAGGGATCTTCCCCCGCCGTATTCAGGATATGGGCAAGAAGCGCAGTCGTCGTGGTTTTCCCATGCGTGCCAGCAACCGCAATCACTTCGCGCTGGCGCAAAAAGAAATTTGCAAGCGCCTGAGACATGGAAATATACGGAATGCCTTCGTTTAACACGTATTCCGCTTCAACATTGCCCCGGCTGATAGCATTCCCCACCACGACCAGGTCAGCATTTCCGATATTATTTTCGGAAAATCCTGCGGCTACGGGAATACCCCACGCCGCAAGCATATTGCTCATTGGCGGATACACATGCTCATCAGAACCTGTGACCTCATAGCCGCTTTCCTTCATCATTCCCGCAAGCGAACCCATCGCCACGCCGCATACACCTATGAAGTGGACTTTCCCAATACCAGAAATTTTGTTAAATGTATTGCGATGCATTATCGTCGGAAACATTCTCCTTCATGTATTAGCTGTATGCGCACCGCGTTTAATCCTAACTCTCCTTGCACATAATACACCCGTATGGTACCGCATAGTTCAAGCACCGATCGGTCCGCCGCGCTTCCGTCGGGAGCGCAATAGACCGTCTGCGGGGTTGTAGCAATGACAATTTCTCTTCTCCCCCGCTTCAATTCAATTGAAGCATCTGTAAGGCTGATGACCACACCGGTAAAGACACGCTCACGGCCAGATGCAGAATATGCGACAATTGCCGAAAACAGCACAAGAACAGTCAGGAGCAATGAAAATATTTTTGCTTTCATAGTGGCCTCCCCGCAAAATAATCAGAACAGCTCGTATTAATGCTCTGATCAACAATAGGTACTCTATAAGATTTTAATATCAATTGTCAATGAATTTGCCTGAAAATTATCACAACATAAAATCGCGTTCATCGTTTTATAGACAAAAACAAAGATGTTTTATCCTAAGAGGTTGTGCATAAAAGGAAATACGGTGAAAAAAAGTTTTAAGAGATTCCCTTATAAACAAATATTTTTTAAAAAATTTTTTATCTG
>DYLV01000091.1 GCA_020721925.1 Leptospira biflexa | reverse complement strand
TAAATTTCCGGATGCAATGAGGCCGCATAGCCGAACGTGTTTCCCGCACCTATCCGTCCAATCTGTTTTCGTGTGCCGTTTTTATGATTGTGGAGAAACAGTATCCCATGTGACGCATACAGCGTGATTTTTGAGTCGGGGAAATATGCAGCGTCATTGGAAAATCCCGCATGAGGGGATGAAGAAATCAGAAATGTGCCAGCTCTTGCGGCAATCGCATTTTTAGATTTTTCGGCCTTTTCGAATCGGGTAATCTGATCGTGGATGAGCTCGTAATCCTTGAATGGGGTGAGGAGTTTTACCGCACTTTGATACCTGTGCTCAAGCGCTTCAATGAGTGCGAGGGATAGCGCGTATTCGACTTTTTCCCCGGCTTTTGGCCGGATTTTTTCCGAAAGCATCTTTGCTCCTGCGATCTTTCCCATTGTAATTTCTTTGCCGAGTGCGTGTAGCGCTTCATCGCCTTTTGAAACGCCGCGCCGCGCTTCCTCGAGTAATTGCAGGGGGGAAGATTGCTGGGCAAAAACGGCTTTTAAAAGAAGAAGCACGCATATCCCGGGGAGAACTTTTGCGAAAATGATCTTTGCTATTCCCTGCATCTTTTTCATAGGTTCAAAAAATATAATCATATACTAATGGTACATGTTAAAATACCCTGTTTTATTTTCAAGAAAAATACCGCATATAGATGGCTGTCATGTCAACTCATTTGTTGTGCAATCAAAAAATGAGTAAGTACTCATTTCTATTCAGGGAAGAATAGTGTCATTTCGTCAGATGTATCATAAGTGTTACGCCAAAATGTTTCAGGAAAGGTAGTTTTCCGTTTGCCAGCGTTTCAATTTTATCCGAGAGGCGGCGAAGCGGTCGATGGAGAAAACGGGGTATGATGATGATATGCCATGTCTTACGGGTGTGAAAATTCCAGGGCGGCCGAAATTCATGGGCGGTTATCTCGCAGCGTGTAAAGAGATTGCGGCATACTTTTTTAATTTCTCCGATGCGGTAAAACCTCATACGGATTGGGTCCTTAACACGGAAGATATGGATGCGTGCAAACTGAAGAAGCGCAAAGAGGAGGTTTTCGGGAGCGAAGCGCGAAGGCACGCGGATATATGCGTCTTTGCCTTTACAAAGCACGCGGCTCACTTCAGCAAATACCTCTTTGCCATTTTCTTTTGAAAGATGTTGCAGTACGAGCAGGGAATATACCATATCGAAGCTTTCGTTTTCAAATGGCAGGCGTGTCACATCGCCTCTCGCCAATGGGGCTGCGTGGTTGTGCTTTGCAAGATGTTTCTGCGTTGCCAGAAGCATCTTATGTGATATGTCGAGACCAATGGCGCGTGCCCCGCGATCCAGAACGGGTTTCAGCACCCGCCCCCAGCCGCACCCTAAGTCCAGAACGCGGTCACCTTTCTGCACGGGGAAGGGGGGAGGTGCGTCGAGCAGGTTTCCGTAATAGTCCGGCAGAATTGCTTCAACACCGAGGGTGATAAATGCCGCGTCGCGCTGGGCGCCATCATCCCACACATCTATGAATTCGCGAAAAAATTTTTGGTCATTTTCTTTCATCGGGCGCATCCATGTTTTTGTTGTTATTCTGTGACGGAGTCTTCGCATTGCTTTTTTTCTGCATGATAGCTCTAAAGTTCATCGACATAAGTGCGGCGAAGACCGTTTCGTAATTGTTCGATGCGTTCCAGAAAAGATATCCGTATCCGCCGGCCTCGTCGGTTGCACGTATCTGCTCGAGGATGTACTTTTCATTGTACGATGAAACCCGCCACCTGAACGCCTGAAGCCAGGGCCGGATGAGAGTGCCGTTTGCAAGCGCTTTAAATTTTTTGGTTCCCTCGAAAATGAAATAATAGGGGTTATCTCCCGGATTTTTAAAGCCGTCAAAATCGTCGTTGAAATGGGAAGGGTAGAGCATTGGGGATATGACATCGCAGAATTTTGCGAGCCGTTCGATACGCTGCCCTGTTTTTCGCACATCGATTGCTTTGCCCCATGCCACTATGCCGAAAAGATCAATCGAGAGACGTGTATTTTTCGCAGAAAGCGTGTTGTGCGCCCGACTTAAAAAATCTTCAATGACTTCCTCGGCGGTTTTTCTCCCTCCATGATGTGCCAGCGCCGTGCGGAAAAGCCCGCATTTGGTGGGGAAGCGTATATAGTCGAATTGGATTTCATCCACGCCTTTCTCTGCCAGCTCCTCGGCAAGCGCAATCGCATAATCCTGCACGTGCCGGTTGGTGGGGTCGCACCAGAGCTCATTCGAATCGGAATTCCACGATTTTCCATCAGCCGTTCGAATGGCATATTCTGGCACTTTTTTATAGAGGAGCTGATCGTGGAATACGGCGATGCGGGCGATTGTATAGATTCCGCGCTCTTTGAGAAATCTGATGAGGAAATCGACATTGCCGATAGGAGCTTTCTCATGCAGATTGTGCGTAAGCACAAGCGGGACGTGGCTCTGGTAATTCACGATTCCGGTGATGTCTTTTGCGTCAAAGACGATCGTATTCACGCCTGCAGTGCGGTACTTTTCAATTAGTTTAAGCGTTGATTCTCTGCCGATTGTGTGGCCTG
This sequence comes from Leptospira biflexa, assembly GCA_020721925.1. Lineage (GTDB taxonomy): Bacteria > Spirochaetota > UBA4802 > UBA4802 > JAGODF01 > DYLV01. Next base: position 8,835 of record DYLV01000091.1, on the reverse strand, counting down.
TGAAATATATGCCGACAGTGCGGGGAAGGGACGGCAGTACAGGATTGCACGGAGTTTTCACATAGGGAGGGAGTGCTCCCGGGATCATGAGCATCGTGCCTGCAGGGATTTTATTGTCTAAAAATCCATTTGCCTTTTGAATGGAGCTTATGAGCTGTTCTTGCGTGTAGAATATGGTGTGGGGAATCGCGCGCCTCGCCAGTACATTTGCGGTAGTTTCTCTGTCAGTGGTAAAGAAGAGAAACCGTCCCGCGCGGGTGAATGCGGGATCATCGCGGTCTGGAGCGCGCATGTAGCGCAACGTTTTGCGTTCTATGTTTCGATGAGAATTCCTTGATACAAAAAAAGACACGAATTTGCTGCGAATGCTGTCAGTGTAATAATACACCTGCGGAAGATGCTGGGAGTACAAAAAAAGGAAAAGGCTCGCAAAGATGCAGGCAATTCCCGCTATGCGTGCAATGAGTGTCCTGGTGTGCATCATCCTGTATTCAGTTTTATTGATAAAGAAATGTGCGGCAGCACATGCCCGCTGACATCAATCGAGCCAGGGCAAACCCTGTCAAACATAATACTGCAAAAGTGCTTGATCTTTTTTATGATTGCGCAGATCATAACCGGCGCCGCAAGGGAGTGATCGAGTGGCAACACGATGATGTGTTCGAAAATATTTTATGTGAGCGGAAAAGAATGATTGAAGGGCTTATTCGGGGAATAACGAAGAAAGGAGTTCTTTTTTTTCGCGGAATAAAAGACTTCGGCCGATTTATCAGCTCTATCTTTAAGTCTTTTCAATCATTTCATTATCTCCGTTTTCGTTCAATATACACCATCGCAATAAATCAGACGCGGTTTACCGGTTTCGATGCGCTGCCGATTATTATTTTTATTGCGCTCCTTCTCGGAGGCACCATCATAATTCAGGCGACGAAAAATTTTCCGAAATTCGGTATTGAGGGATTTGTGGGTAACCTTCTTGTGATCATCATCGCCCGCGAATTGGGCCCTCTTGTTACTGCGCTCATTGTGGTAAGCCGTTCGGGATCGGCTATCGCCGCCGAGATTGCCACACAGAAGCAAAAAAAGGAGATTAAGTCTCTTGAGGTGCTCGGCATCGATACCATTCTGTATATTGTGTTTCCCCGCATTGTGGCGTCAATCATTTCGATTTTTTCGCTGATAATCATCTTCGATATGGTCGGTTTTTTCGGCGGATATCTTCTTTCTCTGACCACTGTGTATATTCCACTCGATGTTTTTTTTCAGTCTCTGCTTGATTCTTTCACAATTGTCGACCTGATAGGTACGCTCATTAAAAGCTTTCTGTACGGGATACTGATTCCGCTCATCTGCTGTTATTATGGTTTCAAGCCGGAATCAGATTTTCAAATCCCTATTTTTGTTTCGAAAGCCGTAGTGAGGACGCTTGTGGTGATTTTTATCGTCAACGTACTCGTATCGGCGCTTTTCTACTTTTAGGCGGTTGCGATGGAACAGGAAGAACGGCTTCGCTTCGATGAAGTGACGTGCTTTGGAGAGAATTCAATATCCTTGATCGATTTTTCTTTCACTCTGCGGGAAGGAGAAAACGTAGTGATTTTTGGCCCTGAGAACTCCGGCATAAGCCTCATATGCCCGCTTATTGTGGGGTTTATCGCGGATTTTGAGGGGAGAATATATTATCGCGGGCAGTCAATTAAAGATTTTAATTATAATGAATTGCATAATTACCGCACCCGGCTTGGGTATCTTCAGGCAGGATATGGGCTTATTAATAATATGACTGTGGAAGAGAATATCCTTCTCCCTCTCAAGTATCACTCGGACCTGTCTTCTGCGGAAGCGTTGAGAAAGGTCGATGAGATCATCAAGGAGCTTCGGATTGAACATTGCAGGAATCTTCGTCCGGTGGATCTTTTAAAATACGAAACGCTCAATACCGCGTATGCCCGTGCCATCATCCTCAACCCTGATATTATCTTGCTCGAACATGCGCTTGAAACCCAGTGCCTCATCAACGCCCAGATTTATCTTGTGAGCATACGAAAGAGGATTTTTCGTCAGGGATGTTCGGTGATTGTGGTGACCTACGAACCGGAGAGGTATTCCCATTTTGCTGATACTTTTATTATGCTATATAAAGGAAACAAAGTATTCGAGGGAGACCGGGACGCGTTTTTGGAACAGAAAAATCCGTTCGTGCAGCAATATATGGAAGCATCGTTTGAAGGGCCAATGAAAATAGTCTAAAAATTGCCTTGACCGAAGATATGCGGCTGAAAAATATGTTAACAAATATGCAAATTCTGCTGGTCATGGCGAGCATAGAATCTGGATTGCAATCGGTGATGTGGCTGTGATGCAAACCGATATGGATACATATATATATAATGAAGATGGTACGGTGCAATAACGCAGCGGGGGTGAGCAGAGGCTAATGAAAAAACCGGAAAAAATCGCGAGGAAGAAAAAATTCATCATCGAGGCGCTCAAAAGGAGGCTCGATAAATATGCGTATTCCTACGTGTCTATTCAGGATGTTGCTGATGAAGCGGGCATCTCAAAAGGTGGATTGCGCTATTATTTCCCGACCAAAGAATCTCTGTATGAAGAACTCATTCAGGATTTCTTCAATCAGATAGAGCAGGATCATCTCCAGATCATCAATAATCCTCATCTCGAGCAGGATCGCTTTTTTCTCTCAACACTTCTCGGCATTGAGCACTTCGTGCTCAATGAAGCCAACATCAAGGTATTCGTCAATCTCATGCTTTACGGACTTCAGGACGAGAAGATGCGGGAGCCAATTAAGAAATTTTTCAGGAATCATCTTGAGCTTTACAAACGGGTTGTGATGCAGACACATGAGGATAGAAAATCGCTTCCGCCGATGAATCGCGAAGATTTCGATATTGAATTTCTTGCGCGCATTGCCCAGGTGATTTTCTTGAGCACGGGTCTCCTTGAAGCAATTGACCCGATCGGCATTGAACCCACCCGGCTTACCAGGTATGTCATCTCGCTTTTCGAGGATTGACATTTCTGATTGAATTGCATGCAATATGCACAAAGCCCGCTAAACGCGGGCTTTGTGCTGTGAATACCTTCGAATACCAATCGTTCAATTGATCGAGGTGTGATTATTCCCCGGTCTGCATTGTGAGAAAATGATGGATGGTCATCTGATCGATCTGATCCAGAAGCATTTCTATTTCATCGATATGTTTGTCCTCATCCTGAAGAATGCTTTCGAGCGCTTCACGGGTGGCAAAATCGCCTACTTCACCTGCGAGCTTGATGGCATCGTTGTATGCTTTGATGGCATCTTCCTCTGCCTCATGGTCGCTTGCAAGCTGTTTGGGCACATCGGAACCGATAGTGATTTTTTTGAGATTGCTCACCACCGGAATGCCTTCGAGAAATAAAATCCGCGCAATGAGCTTTTCCGCGTGTTTCATTTCATCGATCGCGCGTTTTTCAAAACGCTTGTGGAGTTTTTCGTATCCCCAGTTGTCGCACATTTCAGAGTGGACCATGTACTGGTTGATGGCAGTGAGCTCGTCTGCCAGAAGAGAATTGAGGGTTTCAATGAGTTTTGGGTTTCCTTTCATCGACTTCTCCTATTTTGAATTTTTAGTATATTTGGTGATCGGAGTGAGATTGTCAAGGATAAAAGAGTGAATGGAGATGGTAACCTAATGTCTCACACACGGAAATAAAAAAAGGGGTTGCCTTATACTACGCAACCCCGTGTCGATACATAATGTTTACGATGTTTATCTTAAATATGAAGCTGCTTTGCTTGCAACATCTGATTTGGTGACCAATTCCATATGGTCGTAGCTCCAGAAGGTAGCCACATGGGTGGCACCGGAGATCTGCTCGTCGCCGCGTGCAACTGCGCCGTCGCTGTCGCGCCAGTACACTGTGGTGAGAATGTCCCAGCCGACCTGAAGTTCACCGCCCCAGCCCCAGCAGTCCCAGCCGTCACCGTCGCCTGCAATGGTGTAAATTTTTCCGCTGTTGGCTAAAGGAGCGCCGTAAACAGGGTATGCGGGATTGAAGGTATTATTCACATAGCTCGGAGTGAGCTGTCGCGTTGCTGCCGTCGCGCCCACAAAGAAGGCCAGCCATTGCCCCGCATTTGCCAGGGGTGATCCTTTATGCGGTGTCCCGAGCGTCACCAGACCCGCAACAGTATACGGAAATCGTCCAATGTAGCATCTCGCCACCAGACCGCCCATGCTGTGTGCGATAACGTTGAATTTTGCACTCAGACCGTACGATTGCTGGAGCTTGAGAATTTTTGTGCGCATCAGGCTTGCCTGCGTATAGATGGTATCGTCGCCCGCGGAGAAATCGTTTTCCCCACAGAAATAAATGACGCGCCCGTTGATTGTTCGTGTCCATACTCTTGTGGAATCATTGGTGTAAATAACATATACGTTGCGCGATCCCCAGATTGAAGCTACCTGATTCAAAAACGCATCACTCCACTGATGTTTGTTGGTAAGACCATGTAATAGTACTAAATCATACGTTTTTGCTTCTGCGGTGAGCGTAAACGCAAAAAGTGTTAGGATGAGTGCGATTACACATATACTGCCTTTTTTCATAATTCATTCCTCCGTATTATATTTTCCGACATTAAACCAACCAGCCGGATTGTAATTATAAGCTAATAAGAATACCTTCTTTTTTCTAACCAAAATCAGATTAATCTGGAAATGCATAAAAAAACCGTTTCATGAGTAGAAAAAAATTATCGCACAACGGTGTAATATATACACAAGGTTTATATATTGAGCTTTCGCATGCGATGTCTGGTGGCGATAAAGGGGACAAAGGGCTCTGACCCCTCTAGCAATACTATGGGATTGAAGGCATATTTTTACCCATGCGATACCCATGCAAAAATGAAAATTTTATTTTATTTCGATTCCTTTGTAAGCGCCGCTGAAATCTACGTCAGACCTAAAAGCAACATCACAGAAAGCGTTTTTCCCGTATTTTTGCGCGCACAATTGAATATCCTGAATGTCAGTTTTTCGGATTCCCCTCTAGTCTTTTTATGTGACCAATCGGCGGTTGTTCCTTCTTTCGAGTTCTTCTTCATTGAATTGATACTCCGGCACTATCTTTTGCAGCGCCTTGCGGATTTCGGCGGGACTTTTGGTGGGCAGGGAATCAATTTCTGCGATGAATTGGGTGAAGTATGCATTGTATGCGCCGGGGGCATCGTGTGTTAAATGAAAAATCTTCCGGTTTTCTGTGGGCACAAGGTTTCCGTCGTACGATAATTCTTCGAACATCTTTTCTCCGGGGCGAAGTCCGGTTATTTTTATTTCAATATCTTTATGCGGCGCAAGCCCGTATAGTCGGATAAGATTTTCGGCTATTTCCATCACGCGGTATTGTCTTCCCATATCGAGTACAAAGATCTCTCCTCCTTTCGCGTATGCGGCGGCATTGAGCACCAGAAGTGCCGCTTCGGGGATCGACATAAAAAAACGGGTGATGTCCGGATGCGTCACGGTCACGGGGCCACCGCGTTCAATCTGTTCGCGGAAAAGCGGTATTGCCGAGCCCCGGCTGCCAATCACATTGCCGAAGCGCACAATAGAAGCATTGAGCCCTCTCTGGGCATAATGCCGGGTGATGATTTCCGCGGCGCGCTTTGTTGCGCCCATCACGCTGGTGGGACGCACTGCCTTGTCCGTGGAAACGAACACGAAACGCTCCACCTCGGCATGTGATGCTTCTTCGAGAATATTTTTCGTTCCAAGGATATTGTTGAAAACCGCTTCGGCTTCGTTAAACTCCATCAATGGCACGTGTTTGTGTGCTGCGGCATGAAACACAATGTGTGGAGAAAATTCCGCAAAGATTTTTTTCAACATTGTAGTGTTGCGCACATCGGCAATCCTGAATGCGATTTCGCGCTTTTCTTCCAAAAAATCCTGATATTCGTAAAGCGCGTGTGCCAGCTGATAAATCGAATGCTCCCCTTTTCCTATGGCAATGAGGGTGGCGACGGGAAATTTCAAAAGCTGTTTGCAAAGTTCCGAGCCGATGCTTCCTCCTGCGCCGGTAATGAGTACTTTTTTCCCGGCAAGCATCTTTTCAATTGATGCAGTGTCGAGCGGTGTTTCTTCACGGTCCAGTAGATCGGCGATGCCGATTTCCCGAATATCGGGTGAAATGGGATTTTCAAAAAGCTTTGTATGCGATGGCAGGATTTTAATTGGCATTGCGGGCGCTGCGCGGCGAATATGCTGTACCACGCGGGCCGCTTCTTTCTTCGGCGCGGATGGAAATGCAAGGATGATTTCATTCACGCCGTGCGCTTCCATTGCTCCTGCAATTTTTTCGGTTGATGCGAACACTTTTTTCCCGTTGATGATCATGCCCACTTTTCCGGGATCGTCATCGATAAACCCTGCGATGTGATGATCGATGCCCTTGCGGTGATATTCAGAGAGCACGAGCCTGCCTGCCTCGCCTGCGCCCACAATGAGAATTTTGCGTTCTTTTGGAAGTTCCCCTACAGTAAAAAATCCGCTTCTCTGCTGTGGTTTTTCCAGGTGCGGCAGGAAATCTCTTACAAACATGCGCGACGCGATTGTGCTGAGGGAAAAAAGAAGAGATAGAAATACGGCTGTGCTCACGGGAAGCGATAGGGTAAACACGTAATTGGCGCATAAAAACAAAGTGCTTCCCGTAGCGCATGCGACAACGAGACGATAGGTGTCTTTCACAAACGAATGCGTCCACAGCACGGTGTAGATTTTCCACGTAAGAAATGGAACGATAAAGCATCCTGTGAGGGTGAGCAACACGGGGTGGTGCAGGAAAGGAACACTGAGTCCATAATCGTGCGCGAACAGGCATCGCGTCGCGCCCCAGGCGGCAAAGAGGAGGGCAACATCGAGCACAACATGAAAAAAACGGAGAGCTGTTTTATGGATTTTCATCGGTCATTATATGTAAACATGCCGTATTATGTCGGATAAAAACCCCTGTGCAAGAAATATTTTTTTTCTGAAACATTTTTTTATTGACTTTTTGTAAAAATAATTTTACTTTTAGAAGAGTAATTTTAAATATTTGGTTAATTTAATCGATGAGTTCATGAACGAGTCAGAAGTCAAGGAAAAAACAAAAGAAAAAATTCTACAGGCTGCCAAGCGAGAATTTGCTGAGAACGGCTTTGCGGGTGCCAAGCTGGATTCACTCGCGCGCCGGGCAGGCGTGAACAAAGCGCTGGTACATTATTATTTCAGCTCGAAAGAGGAATTGTATCGTCAGGTGCATATCCGCTTTTTAGGGATAGGCCAGCGCGCTGATTTTTTTGTGGTTTTTCCGCCTGTGGCCCTTACACCTGCCCAGCGGTTTTACATTGTCATGTATTATCTGATTAAACTTCATTTGAAGATGCGCGATAGCGACCTTTTTCGGATTGTGTTCTGGGATATCCTTGAGGGCAGCAGGTTTTGCACCGAAGCGCTGCACGAACATCGCATACCGCAGGTGAGGATTATTGAGCGCCTCATCAATGAGGGAATAGAAGCAGGGGAGTTCGATATTCCCAATCCGCGCCTCTTTGTAATGTTTTTGCTTTCATTCATGGATTTGTACATGATGGAAAGCGAAATTTTCAAAGAGCAGGAAATGTTTCGCGAGTTATACGGCGACTGCAACGATGAAGAAATACTGAATTTCATCCTCCATGCCGCATTTAAAGCATTGAGAAAATCGGAGAAGATGAATATCCCCGAAATTCCTCAAGGCATAATGGAATTTGTCGAAGAAATCGTCGAAAAAGTTGTGCATGATATTTCGCAGGGGTATTTTACCGCTGCGTTCGAGAAGATTGTCGAAGTGATGACGAGGTCAACAAAATAATTGTTCACATTTAGATATGTATGATTTTTTTTCATTGGGAGGAATCGCATGAAACATTGGATTTATTTTTTTGTATGTGTATCTCTGCTGACACACATGAGAATGGGTGCTGCCCAGGAGGCGAACGCGGGGGAAAAAATCGCGAAAATTGGCATTGAAATTGCCGATGAGCCGGCTTTCTTTATCGGTTCCGTGAAAGTGACGCTCGGCAAAGCAATTGAACTGGTGCTTGAGCAAAATCGGGACACGCTTACGGGTGCCTATGATGTGGCAATGGCCGACTCAGCTTATAAAAAATTCAGGAATAAATACTCGCCCACGCTGAGTGTGGAAGGCGGGGGGAAATATCAGGAATATCCCGAGGCGATGGGGATTACCGCGCCGGAGAAGGAAAAAAAATTAACTGCGTCTGCATCGATCTTTCAGAACTTTGCATCCGGAACGTCGGTTTCAGCGGGAATAAGCCATGAGTATAGCAATAGCATATTAAAAGCAATCAATATGGGGTCTATGGGCACCTTTCAATTGGGGGACCCCCAATATCATCGGCCGGTGCTCTTTGCCAGTCTTAAACAGGAGCTTTTAAAAAATTCATTCGGCTACAACGACCGGCGGCAATCGAAAATTTTAAAAAATGCCGCCGCAATGCAGAAAGAAGCCATCATCTATCAGCTCTCCGGACTGGTAGTGGGGATTGTGGTGGATTACTGGAGTATGGTGATTGCAAATTCTGAAATGCACAATGCCGAATTGCAACTCAAGGAGACCAGAAAGGTTCGTAATATCATTGCCGATAATGTACGGCTCGGTCTTGCCGAACCGTTTGATCTGAATTATTATAACACTCTGGTGTCCGGTGCGGAGGCGACGCTTGTCAATGCAAAGCAAAAATTCAAGGATTCAGTGCGTAATTTGCTCACCACGCTGAAT
>DYLV01000090.1:2331-11475 GCA_020721925.1 Leptospira biflexa | reverse complement strand
CGCAGGCAGTGAAAGGCAATATGCCAGCCGCCCTGCTATATATGCCACCCTTTTGTTATGACTGCCTATTGCACGATCAACAAGATCTATCGATCTGGACAGTGCTGTAAAAATATCACCGAGAAGCACCATACTACTGGCCTTTGTTTCATAATTGAATGAAAATTAATATACCACAAAAGCCTTGAATTTCAATTGAGGGTAAAAAATTTTTTAAGAAACAGTTATAAAATTAATCGATTAAAGTATGTCGCGTTGTGAGAGTGTTGAAACATAAACAATCAAAAGGGGTGGAGCTATGGCACGATAGAACAATTACAATGATGGGCAGCACTATGTTGACATAATCGATCTTGAGAATGATGTACCGATAGATAATCTGGCACGAATGATACGAGAGATCATACGCTACGAGAAGGAGAATATGAAAAATTCAAATGAGAGTAATATTCCCCATGTTCTCAACAGCTCAATGCCAGATCACTGGGAAAAAAGCAAAAGCATCATCAATCAAACAGGGGAAAATCGTGTACAAATAAACGCACGCTTAAATCTGAGTCATCAAATACATGATGCGGCTGGCTTTGTTTCTCGGCATGAGCGAAATCAAATATGAGGAGATACTCATCTTCCCCGTCTCTTCCGCATTCGCGTCGATCTGACGAAGGACATCGATGATAAGCGTGTCTTCCCAGCGCACCATCAGTTCAACCGCCTTCTGTGGTTCGATGCTTTCCACCTGCTTTGCAAGAACCTTCACGTTGCGCATGTAGCCTGAATATTTTTTCTGTTCTTGCTCAAATTTCTTCTTTTCAAGATCCAAGCCTTTGCGCATTTCAAGAAGCTTTTCGCGCTCCGACTCAATTGCTTTTTCGGCTTCCGCGATCTTTGCTTCTCGCTTATCCAATTCCTCAATGCGTTCGCGGATTTTCTCCTTTGATTTTTCAAATTCTTCTTTCGCCACAAGCGACGGCTCATCTCCCGGCGCCGTAAGGGAAAGCTCCGGTTCCCTTCCATATCTTTCCTGCGCCGTGCGAAACACATTAACAATTCCCACATAATCAAGCCATGAAACGAATACTCCCACTATGAACACCAGAAGAAGAATTAAATAAATAATTTTAGCCCTTTCGGAAACTTGTATTGCCATCGATCAGCACCTCTATCATTCGCTATTGCGCATATAGGCACGCATAACTCTGCTTACGTAGTTCCTTGTTTCGGGGAAATCAGGGATTCCGCCACTTCTGTCTACCGCACCTTCCCCCGCATTGTAGGCTGCCAGTGCACGCGTATAATCTCCTTCATATTTATCTAAAAGCCTCCGCAAAAGCGCCACACCACCACGGATGTTTTCTTCGGGTTCAAACGGATCTTCCACTCCCAGCGAGGCCGCCACATCCGGCATCAATTGCATAAGGCCCATCGCCCCGCGGGGAGAAACAGCCCGTGGATTGAACGATGACTCAACCTCAATCACTGCGTTTATTAGAGCCGGCGGAATGTGATGCCGTGACGCATACGTTCGGACTATATCGGAAATCGCACCGCGCCGCATTATGTCGCCATCAGAATTGGGAGAAGGCACATCGGGCGTTACCGATTCTACGAAAGGACGCGCGCGTACCGCTTCCGCAAGATGATCCGCAAAACTGCTTTCTTCACGTGAAGCACTTTGCCGGGTCGTCCCTGTCGGATAAAACCTCTGCCGTATTTCTCGTATTCGAAGCATGACTTCATGCATACTTTCAATCATTGCATCCCTCACATGTTTGCTTCTCGAAGTCTTCGAATATGCATCTTCTGGTTCGCATCATCGTTTTCTTTGACGATTTCTCTGTTCAGTTCATACAAATATTGTTTTCTCTTTCTTTCTTTTAATTTTTCCACAACCTTTTTTTCTCTCGAAGCTTCCACCAGGCGTGCTCTCACTTTATTGATTTCACCCTCCATTGCATCGATCTTCCGCTGTGCCGCTTCTATAACCCTGTGCGCAAAATCCACAAAACGCTCGAATGCGATAGCCTCGCTATAGGAGAATCTTCCCTCGTGCATCATATTCACAAAACGCGCGCGCTCCTGCTCAATTTTATTTTTATACTCCTCCTGCCTGGCCCTTTCAATATTTTGAATTGAAAGAAGAGCCGCTAATTCGTTTTTTACTTCCCTTTCGTGCGCTTCACGAATATCCAGAAGAGTCTGCAATTTAAACTGAAACTTTTTCACCGTTTAATACACCTCTCATACCCGCATTTTATCTTCTTACAGGCGCAAAATACGGCGCGCGGGGCATTCCCGGAAGCGCTGTTGACGGCTTTCCTTCTTTCACAAAAAGATCTTTCAAACGTTTCACTATGGAATCAAACCCGTTTTTTTCATATATACCCTGCCGCAAAAAGGCATTCATCTGTTCGCGCATATCTATCGCACGATCTACCACCATATCGGATCCGCGCTTATATGCGCCGAGCATAATGAGATCTTCGGCCGATTTATATGCGGCAAGTAGCTCCCGAAAACTGTTCGCTGCGTCCAGATGCTCCGGATCAACAACATCCTTCATGCATCGGGAAATCGATCCGAGCACATCAATTGCAGGATAGTGATTTTTATGTGCGAGTTCTCTATCAAGAACAATATGGCCATCTAAAATCCCACGCACCGCATCTGCAATCGGCTCGTTCATATCGTCTGCTTCAACTAGAATCGAATAAAAACCGGTGATGCTCCCCCCTTCCTGCCGGGTACCTGAACGCTCAAGAAGGCGCGGCAGAATTGAAAAAACTGAGGGCGGGAAACCACGCGTCGCTGAAGGCTCTCCCGCAGCCAGTCCCACTTCCCTTTGAGCCAGCGCAAACCGTGTGACGGAATCCATCAGTAAATTGACGCTCATTCCCAGATCGCGGAAAAATTCTGCAACCGCATGCGCCAGAAATGCCCCGCGAATACGCACCATTGGTGGCTGGTCGGAAGTAGCGGCAATAACCACCGAACGACGAAGTCCCTCAGTTCCGAGTTCCCTGTCTACAAAATCGCGCACTTCCCGTCCGCGCTCGCCGATGAGGGCAATCACATTGACATCCGCATCGGTAAAACGAGCCATCATTGCAATGAGTGTTGATTTCCCCACGCCGGAACCTGAAAAAATGCCGATTCTCTGCCCCCGTCCCACTGTGAGTAGTCCATCAATCGCGCGAATTCCCACCGAAAGAGGTTTTGTAATAAGAGAGCGATCCAGAGGATTGACTGGCCTGCTGTCCACCGGATATTGTGTCTTCGTGAAAATGGGGCCTTTACCGTCAAGAGGATCCCCTGTACCAGAAATGACCCGTCCCAGAAGTTCTTCACCAACCGCAACGGTCATTCCTCCTCCCGCGTCGATTACCTGTGCGCCGACGGTCACGCCGCGAAGATCGCCGATCGGCATGAGGATGAGACGATTTTTATGTATGCCCACCACTTCCGCAAAAAGAAACTCACCATCCTCGCGGCGGATTTTACATAGTTCGCCGAATTTCACCGCAGGGCCGATCGATTCAATTGTCAAACCTGCCACCCTTTCCACCTTTCCGGTCTTACGAACTACATCAATCTCTTCAATAATATCCTTATACTTTGAAAGGACATCAATTTTCCCCTGCGGCAGGATTTTAACCATCTACGCCCTCACAGAGTGCTCGTGTTGCGTATTGCTTCCTCGATTGTATCGAGCTGCGTTGAGATTCTTGCATCAATTGCGCCTACATCAGTTTCTATAATACATCCGCCGCGATCGACCCTTGAGTCTTCATAGATGTTCACCTTTTTAAGCGAGGCCATCATCTTAATCAGTTCCTCTTTGTGAGCCGTAGTCATATCCAGGTCTGCAAAATTCACACGGATATCGATACGGTCGCGGTCTTTTACCCTGCGAATCGCTTCCTTTATATTATTCATTACCACCTCGCGTCGTTCGACGATTTCGTCTTTGATAACTTTGCGCGCGATCATCAAAATCATATCGGTCATCAATTTCTCTGAAGAGCGGATGATATTATCGCGTATATCCACCGCGGAGGAAACAATTGTCCCCAATCGGTCAATGAGGCGCAGAACCTCGGCCTGCCCTTCTTTATAGCCCTCTTCACGGCCTGCATCGTACCCTTTTTTGTATGCCTCATGCTCTATTTCAGATACTTTTAGCTCGGCGTCTTTGATCATCTTTTCCGCTTCGAACTTTGCGCGTTCGTTCTCTCGTTCGGAATCGATCTTAACTTTTTCCATTTCCGCTTTGATCTGCTCACGCACCGATTCGAGATGTTCAAATGCAGCTCGCTTCCCTTCTTCTTCGATCTGCTTCGCACGCGCCTGGGCGTCTGCAAGCATCTTTTGGACTTCTTCCTCAGTTTCGCGCCGATACCGCTCAAGCTCCGCTTCCATTTCCTCAATGGAAGGCCCCTGATAGACATCAACAGGATTGCCGTTCTCATCAACTTCGAATTCGCGGTACTCTTCGTCGGACATGACGTTCTTTTGATATTTATCCGGCAATTCTATCTGCTTCGGCATGCCGGCTATGTGAATTTCTGTCGGTTTGAATACCAGTCTAGACAATGAGCTCCTCCTCGCCGGCGCGCGCGACAATTATATCGCCGGCCTCTTCAAGTTTTCGAATTATATTCACAATTTTCTGCTGGGCTTCTTCCACGTCGCGCAATCTTATAGGGCCCATGAAATCCATGTCTTCGCGCAAAAGCGATGATGCACGCTTCGACATGTTTCTGAAAATTTTCTCCTGCACTTCGGCATCCACTCCCTTCAGCGCTTTCGCAAGATCCTGGCTGTCCACCTCGCGAAGAACTTTCTGAATAGAGCGATCGTCCAGAAGTACAATATCTTCAAAGACGAACATTCTCTTTTTGATTTCTTCAGCAAGTTCCGGATCCTCTTCTTCGAGCGCTTCTATGATGATCTTCTCGGTTCCACGGTCCACATTGTTCAGCACTTCAACAATTGCATCGATACCGCCCGCAGAAGTATAATCCTCACTGGCAAGAGTTGAGAGCTTCCTTTCCAATACTCGTTCAACTTCGCGGAGCACTTCCGGCGAAGTGCGGTCCATTGTAGCAATGCGTTTGGCCACATCTGCCTGTATTTGATGGCTCAAGCCCGAAAGAATCTGCGCACCTTTATTTGGCTCCAGATACGCAAGGATGAGCGCGATGGTCTGGGGATGTTCTCCCTGGATGAAGTTGAGCAGATGACTCGGGTCGGTGCGCCGAATGAAGTCGAAAGGCCGCACCTGCAGGCTTGAAGTAAGCCGATTTACAATATCGATTGCTTTCTGGGTTCCCAGGGCTCGTTCCAGCACTTCCCGCGCATACTCAATGCCACCGGTCGTGATGAACCCCTGGGCCATCATAAGCTCCTGAAACTCCTGCAGAACCCGATCTTTGTCCTCCGGCTCTATCTTGTCGAGGCGCGCGATTTCAAATGTGAGCTGTTCAATCTCATCTTCCCGAAGGTGCTTGAAGATTTCGGAAGACACGTCGCTTCCGAGCGTCACCAAAAATATTGCCGCTTTTTGCTTCCCCGTCAGCTGTGATTTTTTTGATTGAAGCATGTACGCCACCTCAGCATAATAGGCAACGGCCGGAAACTTCGCTCCTATTAATAAAATACATTCATTATATAAAACGTCAAATCATTTATGCGGCAAACCCGCGCAACGCAATCACTCTTCTGCAAGCCAGGTGCGGAGCAATGCCGCCACATCGTCGGGACGCTCTCGCGCCAGGTTGATGGCATTTTCCTGCAGCTCCAGCCGCGCCTTCTCTTCGAGGGACAGTTCGACTTCCACACCTTCCTCTTCCGCTGCCCGGAGCGCCGCTTCCCGCATGCGCTGCTGTTCGCGCGCAAGCTCTTCTTCCCGCAGCCTTCTCCGGCGCGCGAGCTCCTTGCTGATCGCGCGATAGAGTATCACACCCAGGAATAGGGCAAATACCCCAATGAGCGCAGCAAGCAGCATGCGCTTCAACTGGTCCTTGCGGGCAAACTCTTCCCTGAGAGTGCGCCACTCACTTTCGCGATCGAACATGATGTTTTCAACAGCCACCTGGTCGCCTCGCGCTTCATTATAGTTAATCGCCTTTTTGACGATATTTTCCGCCTGTTTCAGCTCCTCTTTCGTCAAAGCCACCTGTACCGGCTTTTTCATTGGATCCAAATCGTACGAGCCATCAGGGTTTCGCGGTAAATCCTGCCTGCCATCAACGGCAATTGCAACCGATACACCAGTGATATTATACGGTTCACGCTGAATCTTCTTTACGCTCTTATTGACAGCCTGATTGCGGATTTTTTCGGCTTTTTTGTAGTTCGCATATTGATCGTCGCTGGCTTTGTATCCCGGAGGTTTGTTGCCCTCGGTGCCGGCGGGGCCTTCAGGGTTCCAGCCATGGCCCTGAAATTCTTCTTTTGTGGATTTTTCGGAAATGGTCAACGAGTCCTTGACCTTACGCTCTGAATACGGCGTGGCCGGATTGTCTTTTTCCATTTCTACTGGAGTATATTCCTCGCGTTCCTCCTGCACTTTGTCCCAATTGAAGGCGACATTCAGGCGTACAATCTGAATTCTGTCCGGAGAAAATACTTTCTCCAGGCCTTTACGAATATCATTCATGATGCTCGCCCTGACGCGTTCCTCAACCTTCTGTCGATACTGAATGAGGGTGTATTCCGCTTTCGCCGCATCGAAATCGTCCTCAAAATCCGAAATGATCTTTCCGAATTCATCGGTGACCGTAACATTTTCCGGTTTCAGCTTATTGCCAACAGCACGGGAGACTAAATACTGAATACCTTTTACTTCTTTCTTATTGAGTTTTTCATAGCCCGGAGCCAAATATACCGTCACCGCTGCGGTATAGCCCTCGTCCTTTTCCACATATAAATCATCCTTGGTGATAGCGATTTCCACATTGGCTCTATCAATATTCGTCAGCGATTCAATATGGCGCTTAATTTCATCACGCAGCGCCCGCATATATTTCACATCGAGTTCTCTATCGGTCTCCGTCCACTTTGAAATGTCGAAAAGTTTCCAGCCCGGGATTCCTTTAGGAATCATGCTTTCCTGGGCCAATTTGGTAACGATGATATCTTTTTGCCTCGGATTGACATAAATGGCAGATGTCCCTGCAGTAGTATAGTGAAATCCCATTTCATCGAGCTTCTTGGTGACATTGCCAAAATCAGCCGGTTCGAGCTCAGAAAAAAGCACTACGTTCTGCTGTTCGCTTGAAACAGAAAACAGTATGATGAAAGCCACGACCACAACACCGCCGACGACCCCGATAATGATCTTTTTCGTGGTATCGAGCTTGCTGAAAAGCTCTTTCAATTGGTTAAAGAGGTTTCGTAGAAAGTCCATCATACGCCTCCCGAAGGTGTCGAAGAAAAACAATTCATTTGCCGCCACATGCCCTCTGAAAAGGCAAATCTAAAGCGACATAATCAATTTTGCCGAAATAAAAAAAAATGTAAAGAAAAAAATTAGTCTTTTCACAAAAATTGATAAAAATTTTTTCATCGCCACCTTACCAGGCCTTTTGCACCCCGGAAACGGGCATTTCGAAGTAAAAACTCCGAAACGGCCACACCTGTATTATCTAAGGTTCATCAATTCACGTACTGTTCGGATAACTTCATCCCTGACCGCTCTGGTAAAGCTCAGCGCAATTTCGGCCTTTTGAGATGCAATCATCACCGTATGAATATTGACTGATTCAGGTTCTGTGATCATCCTCCTGGAAAGATCCTCCGCTTCCACCTGAAGGTTGTTGACAGTACCAATCGCCCTTGAAAGCGCATCGGCGAACGTTCCGGCCACATTATCGGTTGGCTCCTGGATTCTTTCATCCCGATAATGCCGGGGATGTGTTGCCGCCAGTCGTACCACATGTCCCTGAGCAATGCGAGTATCCATAACACTCCTCCTTTTTTTTCATTGCGCCTGATGTACCCCATGAGCCGGCCTTTGCCCCGCCATGGTATAGTCTTTGATTGCGAATTCACGCTCCATATTCGATCGAATCGATAACTCATGGGATACGTGCAATTCCATTTTCCCGTTCATTTCCTTGTACATTGGATACCTCCTTTTATCCACTTATTCTGCCAAGCTCCAGAGCTCTATTGAACATAGTCCGTTCGCTTTGGATCATGGTAATGTTGGCTTCATACGCACGCGTTGCTGATATGAGATCGGTCATTTCAGTGACCACGTTCACGTTTGGCATTTCCACATACCCCTGTCGGGGACCGGTCTGGATGGCATCGGGATGTGACGGATCGTATACCAGGCGGTAGGGCGAACGGTCCTCTTCAATTTTAAGCACCCGCACCCCTCTGCCGAGGCCAGATTCTATGCGTTCTGGGACAAGCGGGGAGCGATAATTTGGCCGCACGTTGACCGGCGCAAAGATTGCCCTTCGTCTCCGGTACGCATTTCCTTCCGGAGTACGCGTGGTGGTCGCATTCGCAATATTGTTGCTGATGATATCCATGCGAAGCCGCTGTGCCGTTAGCCCCGATGCAGCGATATTCATACCGTCAAACATTCCCATCTACATGCTCCTTAAATTTGCCTCATCGCGATCTTGAGCATCCGGAAATTATTGCTCAAAGACGCAATCATAGCGTTGTATCGCATCTGATTTTTAGACGCGTCCACGATTTCCTTTTCAATATCGACGTTATTTCCGTCATTGCGCATGGTGGTGTTGTAATCGAGATTTATGCGGGGTGAAACGGATCGGATGTCTCGTTCCACATAAAATGGGATATGGCGATGGTCGGATACCATTCCCTGATATCGGGAATCCTGTGAATTGTTATAATCAATAACACGGCGCAGTTCGCTCTCAAAATTCACTTCACTGCGTTTGAAATGCGGCACATCCACGTTCGCAATATTGTTCGCGATCACCCGCCTGCGGAGGGATTCAACATCCAGCCCCCTTTCCAGAAGGTAGTTGAGCCGCATCATACCGCTGTTTTCAAACATACCATCCCCCCTCTTTATCCTATTTATTTCATCGGATAACCACAAAAATCCATAAGCGTTTTTTTTGTGACATAAGAAAAAAGTTATGATCGGTGTCA
>DYLV01000090.1:0-2231 GCA_020721925.1 Leptospira biflexa | reverse complement strand
AAAAATCCATAAGCGTTTTTTTTGTGACATAAGAAAAAAGTTATGATCGGTGTCAGAGCAAAAATGGTACATATTCGGTGCCAGAGTAATAGCGCAGTGTATGTAAATCGAGTGATGCTTGAGTAAAATTTTTGTTGGTGCCAGAGCACAGATAGTGTACCGACTGCTCAGTCGGTAAAGAGAGCGCACCGCCAGACGTGTGTACAATATACAGAGATGACCTTCAAACGATGGGGTAAGCGCACCTGGTGCTCTGACCCCTACATGGTATCCCCCAAAAGGTGTCAGAAAGGTGTCAGAGTAAAATTACCTGACCCCAATCTGATATCCCCCAAGGGTGTCAGAGCAAAATTACCTTCCAACGCATAAGGAAACATTTGACAATTCTGTATAAACGCCGATATTAGTTATAGGGAGGGTGCAATTTTCGGCTTTTATATCGGATAATACACCTTCCCTTTTCTCGGAGTGTTGGTACACTCCTCACGATAAAAACGATTATTTTTAATCGACGGGATGGTCTTTGCTCATGAAGCCAAAAACAACAGCTTTTTTGTTTGGAATCATCACCCTTTCCCTTTTTCTTACGGCTTATTTTTTTATCAGGCCACGCTTATATGAACATGAATACATCAGCCGCATATCATCGCAGAGTAAGGAATTAATGAAGAAAATTGAGCAGTACGATCCAACCCGGGAATTTTCTCAAAAGGACTACCGAAAATTTTTTGAAGCGGCTAATAAAATCCACGGTCCGTTTGAATATTGTGCAATATTCGATTCTTTAAATGCGAACATTTATTCTTTTTCGCTCGATAGAGAAAGTGAACTTTTCTATTCAATTACGCAGGACATAAGCGCCGGTAAACTCAAGGCTGAAGAAAAGCCTCTCGTGCGATATTATAATGAGAAGAAATTTTATATTATTATCAAGCATATTCCCGGCGGCACCTGCGCACTTTCCTATCGGTTTGAACCAACCCGCCGTGATATCATCAGACTTTCTCTCGAAATTATCCTTATTGTCCTCATGTCAATCTTCTTCGCGGCCACGTTCCATATATATCGCTATCGAAGTGGAAAAGTAGCTGCAGAGGTACATAGGGTGGTCAAAGTAGGCAAAGATTCAAAATCCCTTATACCTGATCTTGATGATAAAAGAAGGGAATTCTCATCATGCACTGCCGGTCGCCTTAAAAGTTACGTATATGAGCTTTTCACTGCAATCGCATCCACTCATGCTCCGGATATCATATCGATATACATCATGAACCGTGAATCAACCGGCATGTCCAAAACATTTGAAATGAAAGGGAAGAGCTTCATTTCAATCGATTCCCCAGACCTCGATGTAATTCATATACAGAACGAAATCGGGAGGGAGCTTCAGCGCTCATCAGTGCTTGTGCTCTCAAACGGCACCCGGTTGCTTATCCCTATCATGTATCGAAATACTCTCTTAGGGGCAGTAAACCTCTATCGCGGCGTTCCATTTCAGGGCATGGAAATAAAAGACATACGCTCGTCATTCGGTAAACTTGCCCAGTTTTTAAGCGAATACATCGTCTACCATGATGCGGTTGTGGATTCTGCGACAGGGCTTTACACAAATTTTTTCTTCAACATGAAATATGATGAACTTCTTTCGCTCATCGAACGCGGCGGCCGTTTCAGCGTGCTGGAAATTGCTCTCACACGGGAAGGCCTGGCACAAAATGATGTAGTTGACATCACAAAGGCAATTGCACCCAAACTTTTAAAACTAATCGGGATAAGCGGTGTTGCGAGTTTGTCTGATTCAACGCTTCGAGTGCTGCTACCTGATACGGATAAAGATTCAGCAATTCAAACAGCTCAAATACTCTTATCCTCCCTAAGCAAGCTTGCAGTAAAAACCGAAAAAGGGAAAATCACCCTTTCCCCCGTTATCGGGCTTGCATCAACCACAATGCCCGACTGTGCGGAAAACCCTCTTGAAGTTGCACATACGAATATGGAATTTGCACTTCGAAGTGGAGAATCCCCTCTTGAGTATTCGCGAATAAAGAGCATGTAGCAAAAAGACACAATACCTGCCTATTGTAAGCGAGAGCCAAAAGGATTCCCTCGCTCATCTGCGGGATGAGGAAGAGAATGTATATATTTTTATTTTTTTGGTGGGTTATTTTGTGAGCAATATCTCCAAATCCGGTGGTACTCCCCACCAGATGCGCCATGTGGGGATATTTTCT
>DYLV01000089.1 GCA_020721925.1 Leptospira biflexa | reverse complement strand
CATCGCCTACAAGATGATCCACCTCAGCGGGACGAAAAAACTCCGGGTTTACCTTCACCAGTATTCTTCCCGTTTTCGCATCGATTCCCTGTTCATTTTCGCCCTTCCCCTGCCACACAAGTTTTTTGCCAATATGACTAAAGCACACCTCAATCCATTCTCTCACAGAATGCGTCTCGCCTGTGGCAAGCACGTAGGTATCTGCTTTTTCTGCCTGAAGCATGCGCCACATGCCGTCTACATATTCCTTTGCAAAACCCCAATCGCGCATGGCATCCATGTTTCCAATTTCAAAAAAATCCTGGTTTCCATGGTGTATTTTTGCCACTGCATCGGTAATCTTTCGGGTGACGAACTCTATTCCCCTAAGCGGCGATTCGTGATTGAAGAGTATGCCGGTTGACGCGAAAATGCCATACGATTCCCTGTAATTTATCGTCATCCAGTGCCCATAGAGTTTCGCCACGGCATAGGGGCTCCGGGGATAAAAAGGAGTCGACTCTTTTTGCGGTGATTCGAGCGCCTTCCCGAAAAGCTCTGAAGTGGATGCCTGATAAAACCGAATGCTTTTGTCCACGATGCGAATCGCTTCTAAAATATTCGTTACCCCCAATCCGGTAACATTTCCGGTGAGAAGCGGATTTGCAAATGAATGTGCCACAAAACTTTGTGCGGCTAAATTGTACACCTCATCGGGACGATATTTATCGATCACCCGCACCAGGTTTCCTGCATCAAGCATATCGATCTCTTCAAGTATCACTTTTCCAGCAATTCCCAGATCCTCAAGCCTCCAGAAATTTGGTGTACTAAGCCGGCGAAATCCACCAATTACACAATAGCCCTTTGAAAGAAGAAGCTCAGCCAGGTATGCGCCATCCTGCCCGGTAATTCCTGTGATGAATGCGCGTTTCATGGCTAACTATCCAAAGCATGTATACGCAGAGGTCAAGAAAAATAAGCTGTTTATCATCATACCGAAAAAATTATCTGTACTAAAAAATTTTTATTTTTTTAGCAATTTCATCGTATTAATAGTGAGAACTTATTACTGGAGGTATGCCATGGCAATCAATACAACTTACATGATGACGGAGGAAGTTTTTGCACACCTGACCAACGCATCGTTTCACACAGGATGCGACATGATCGAGATTGCGACCAACTGCATGCGGATGATGATGCGCAATCATAAGAAGTATCTGCGAAAAAACGGCCGCATCAAATATCAGGACAGGAATGACAAAAAAACAGGGCTTCCTATTTCGAAAATTCGCGTAAAGGTGCGGCTTTTAGAAAGGGAATATGATTATTTTCAGGATTTTCGGAAGGTTTTCCGACGGTCGATTTCGCTTGTGATGGCCATTGCGGTTTTAACCTATCTGGATGAAGTCATTGTGATGATGATGCGTCCCGATTACGACGAAATTTCAGATAATTACCCCTATGTAAATTATTCAATTATGGAAAAATGTATAGAAAACATCACAACCTTTCGTATCTGGTGGGGTGTACCGGATGATTTGATTCTTTTAGCAGAAAAATAACCCCAAAAAACCACCCCCTTCCCCTTCCCAAACCTCCGCTCCCATTGTTGAGGTCGATATCCCATTATCTTTCTTATACCCATAAAATAGAAAGGAGCACACATACGCTCATTTTTATATATGATTGTAGATGTCGTTCCTTTTTTTTAGCGCCGTGATTGACAATTCGAGAGAATGCTATATAATTGGCCCATATGGGTTTTTACGGTAAATATAGTTAATACGCATAGGATAAATAATGGAAATTTCTTCATCTATCAAAGACAGATACATTATCATCGAGCCTCTTGAAGACGTGACGCTCTACAACAGCATGGAGTTCAAGAAAAATCTGAGCGATCTCATAGAAAACTCGTCGCTCAACATTGTCGTGGATTTAGCAAATATTCGCGAAGCCGATTCTACCCTCATTGCAGCACTTCTTTTCGGACTTCGGAAAATGGACGCGCTCGGCAGGGAATTCGCACTTATCAATGTAAATGAGGAAATACTGAGCATTCTGAAGCTTGCCAACATCATTAATAAATTTCGATTATACGAAAGCTACAGGGATTTGATTTAAACGAACAGGGACAATGAAGCACATGAGCCAGCTGCCGGAATCGAACCGGCGACCTGTTCATTACGAGTGAACCGCTCTACCGACTGAGCTAAGCTGGCCTGTGTGTGAAAGAATTGAGATATGTCACACAACTCGATATGGCCCATAAAATCAACAAAAATTTGCCTCTAAATGCCCCGGAAAATGATGTTGACATATACCATCGAAAAAATACATTGACCTCTAAAAGCATACTCGTGGCTTAGTCGGTATCTTTTTAGAAAATCTTACTAAATGGAGTGAGGTCATGAAGATAGTAGTATGCGTCAAAGAGGTTCCAGACATGGAATCCAAATTCAAGATTGTCGATAACAAAATCGATGAATCACAGATTGCATTTAAAATGAACGATTTTGATCAGTATGCAGTGGAAGCGGCACTCCAGCTCAAGGAAAAGCACGGCGGCGAAGTCATCATCGTATCATCAGGCCCCGAACGCTCTCAGAAGCAGGTGCGCCAGGCTTTTGCAATGGGTGCCGACTGGGGAATCCAGATCACCGATCGGGGCATTGATGAAGGAGACAACTTTGTAGTTGCCTCGGCCCTCTGCGCTGCGGTTAAAAGCATCGGTGATGTGGATTTAGTGATGACTGGCGTTCAGGCGGAAGATGACCAGGCTGGCGTTACCTGTCCCACAATTGCGGATATTCTCGGCATGCCGCACTGCACCAACGTGGTAAAGCTTGAAAAAACTGGCGACAAAGAACTCTCCATCAACCGGGAGCTTGAAGGCGGACTAAACGAACAGCTTACTATTGGACTTCCCTGCGTGCTTTCGATTCAGTCCGGTATCAATCAACCCCGTTATCCCACTCTTCCTGGAATCATGAAGGCAAAGAAGAAACGCCTGGATGTGAAAAAAGCTTCCGACCTTGGCGTATCGGCGCTTGGTGCGGACGGATCAAAAACCATCTTTATTAAGCGATTTTTCCCTGTTTCCGAACATAAGGCCGAAATTATCGAAGGCGATCCTAAGGCTGCGGCCAAAAAGCTTGTTGAAAAGCTTAAAAACGAAGCGAAAGTACTGTAAGGGGGACTATCATGGCCAGAATACTTGTAATTGCCGAACAGAGAAAGGGCAAGCTCAGCGAATCAACCTTAGAGCTTTGCAAAGCAGCAAAATCAATTGCCGAAGGGCTGGGTGCAACGCCAGCCGCAGCGATGTTCTATAAAGACGACAGCATCGCCAATGAGGTAGCGAAATACATCCCTGAAGTCTTTTCGGTAGTCGACCCGAAACTCGAAAACTATAGCGCCGATGGTTTTTCGCAGGCGATTAAAGCTGTTGTGGATAGCCAGGACGTTAAAGGCGTACTCATTGCCCATAGTTACGATGGAATCGACCTTGCAGCGAAAGTTGCCATGGTATTGGGCGCGGGCATCGTATCGAACTGCAACAAAGTCGCCATTACCGGTGGGCAATTGGTGTTTACCCGCAATACCTACAATGGAAAAATCCAGGAAGAGCGCAGCGTAAAAACCGATAAATTTGTCGCCACCTTTGAAAAGGGCGCATTCGATAAAGAAGCGGCCGGCAGCGCAGGCAAAGTAACTGCGGTTTCCGCATCAATCGGCGAAATCCGCACCAAATTCAAAGCATTTGTTGAAACTCAGGCCGGTTCGGTGGATATAACCCAGGCAAAGATCATCGTTTCCGGTGGGCGCGGTACCAAGGAAAAAGACAAGTACAATGATATCATTGTGAAACTTGCAAAGAAGCTCGGCGGCGAATACGCAGCTTCGCGCCCTGTGGTTGACGCAGGCTGGACCGATCCCGCACGGCAGGTGGGACAATCCGGCAAAACCGTTACTCCTGCATTGTATGTGGCATGCGGCATTTCCGGCGCCATTCAGCACGTTGCCGGCATGAAAGGTTCCCAGTGCATCGTTGCCATCAACAAGGATCCCGAAGCTCCCATTTTCAATATCGCCACCTATGGCATCGTGGGTGATCTCTTTGAAGTCATTCCTGCGATGATGGAAGCACTCGGCTGATTTTTTTATCAACTTGAATAATCAAAAAGGCGGGATAATCCCGCCTTTTTTAATTTATTGCATGATATATGCGAATACCTCGCAAGCTCCGC
The DNA here is from genome assembly GCA_020721925.1 of Leptospira biflexa. Lineage (GTDB taxonomy): Bacteria > Spirochaetota > UBA4802 > UBA4802 > JAGODF01 > DYLV01. The sequence goes on along the minus strand of DYLV01000089.1, from coordinate 7,318 downwards.
ACAGGTTTTCACCCACACTTCAGAGGATACTCACATCAGTGTCATAATCGTCAAATCGCGCGATACCTTTGTTTGCCTGATTGCTGGTATCATACTTTCCCTCTGAATTTGGGGTCAGAGCCCCAAAACGGCTTTTGCTCTGACACCAGCCGGGTAACACAGACCGGGGTCAAAGCCCACTGCCTGAGAGCCCAAAGTCGATACAATATCTGTGCTCTGACACTACCTGCAGAATAAGGGCTCTGACCCCATCACCCATACGAAATCTCTATCTAACTACCGCAGAAACAAAGCTTTGCATGATATTTATACCAGCCGCACGACTGACCCCTTCCTTTGCTCTGACACCACAATAAATTGATATGGTTTTTAATATATACTATCATTCTAAGATATTTGCTGATGTTGAGATGCCGCATCGAAAAATTTTTTGTATTTTTAGGAAAATAAGTTGCCGGGACGATTTTCTTTTTGTAAATTAAAGTTAATATATACTTACGGTATATATATTATTAAAGGGTTAATTATGTTTCCCCGCAGATTTACATTTTCACTATTTTTTATCGTTCTCATCGCACTTCTTTTTTATTTTACTTTTTTTGTTTCACACAGCACGATTGACAGCAGTGCTTCCTCTTACGATACTGCCACAAATTCTGTACACCTTCCAAACAATAATACTCATTCCTTTTTTGCATTTTTCTCATCTTTCTTTAAAAAACAAGAAACTCGCAAGATAACGCTCTCCAATACCATCGCATATCGGAATGTTGCCGATCTCGACATAGATGAAGTGCGCCGCAAAGCATCACTCATTGCGCTTCCCTACTCCAATGACGATGAACGCGAAGAAGTGCTCGAACGCCTTGCCGACACTGAAGCACTCTTCGATGAATGGATTAACATAACTGAAAAGAATATCGCAAAAGCTGAAAGCGACGGCACGAAGAGCAGGGAAGAAATTGAAGAAGCGAGGGAAGCTTTACAGGAAATGCAGAAGGGGCGCGGTTTTATTGCTCAACGCATTCAGATGGTTGAAAATGATAGCCTTCAATAGAACGGAAACAGTTTATCGATGTTTCAGGTTCTTTGAATATACACATGTGAAAAGGGGGTAAAATGAAAAAGTCGCTTATATTTCTTCTCGCGATCTGCTTCTTTCTCTCATTTGCGGGGAAAGGCAATGCATGGAAGTTCAATACTCACCGCGATAGCGTGATCAAAGCGTTCGAATTCATGGAGATTCAAGGCAATTCGAACCAGAAATGGGTTGCACAGTTCATAAAATATCGCGGCGGAAGCGATATTGCCCTTCGCCTTGGCAACAAAAACGGCGATACCGACAACTTCCGCGATACATCCATCGGAGGCTGGTGGATAGGTTATCGCACCCATGTTGGGCTGTTTGGCTTTGATGTCAATTACACAAGCTTCTGGCATTTCATCGCCATGTTTCGGCCCGGGCATTACGGCAATCCATACGATGGATATAGTTACAAATATTCGCCCGATGACGGGTTCTGGGGCCTTAATGGTGTAATCAAATCTCTGCTGTATAATCAGGATGTTCGTAACGAAGGCAATGCGGGCAGAACAATTTCGAACCCTGAAAACGGACAGGGGGTGCGCAATGCCTACCGCTTTAAGTATCAACTATCCTCATCCCAAAAATATTACTCAACCACTCCCTCATCAAACTATGAAGACTATCAAGACATCATCTTCGAACCGAACAGCAATGGGGCGGCATACTGGTACGGAAAAGCCCTCTATGGAAGAACCTCAACTACCGTAGATGGCATCCATATTGAATACTTGGGTCATGTCTTCCATATGGCGGGCGATGCCTGCGTCACCCAGCACGTATGGGATACTTCCGATCACAATCACGTCGCCTATGAAGGATGGATTGATGACAACCGCGATTCTCTTTACAACTCTTTTCTGGTCCAACAGTACCTCAACGAATTTAGAAGCGCATTCGGAATTACTTCGCTATCAGGATATTCAGCGCTTCGAATACAGGATATCATTCTCTTTTTCGCGTCGAAAGCAGTCAATATGCCCGGGCCACTATACTCGAAGGACTACAACACGTGGCAGACCGTCGGCTCCCGTGAGTATGCCATGGCTGTGGCAGTTAACATTGTCATACTTGAAAAATACGTAAGCGACCTCTATGTTGCGGCTACAAACAGACGTTTCTGATCGTGCGGCAGGATCATCTCCCGCCATCCACCCAATCCCTGGCAGGAGAGAAACGATAGTGTTGCGTGTATGGGGCAAGCACTTGCCCCGTTTTTTTTTCATTTTTCGAATAGGCGGACAAATTATAATTGCGCAAATTCTCTCCGGCAGTTTCAATAGAAAATCAATTCTGTTGTGATGATCGAGGCATGCTATGATGTATGTATCACGGATATTCCTTGTCGCAGTATGTTCCATTGCACTGTCCCAGGCTGCATCCTGTATGAATAAGAACGTGGACATGACTCCTGTTGCAAAAGCGGGCGAAGAAGCAATCTCGCGTGCGTTTCTTTCTTACACCTCTGATAAACTGGGACTTAAGAACGCAACAAAAGAAAAGAAAACAGAACTGGTGCATAAAATTATCGAAAACATTGTTATCGCCAATTATGCCAGATCAATTGGTCTTCATAGAGGGAACGATTTTATCAAGGAGCGCAATGATGTCATTTTTAACGCACGAATGGAGTACCTCTGTGCATTGTACCAATTCAACAGCGAATGTGAAGACGGATTGATGAGAAAACTCAAAAGCTCAATCGAATTGCAAAATCCCGAAATCGAATGGCACAATGTCTTCATAAAAAAAGAAGCAGAATTCATTCCCTATGGGGGGAAAATACCGAAAGCGACTCGCCGGCTAAAAGAAAGCATCCGATCGTCCCTCAACATTTCCTATACCGACACTCTCGCGATCACCACCCGGCATGAATCGGTGACGCTTTCGACATTGCTTCTTGCTTTAAATGATAATGATTTTTTTAACATTTTAGACAGCACCAACGATGAGCGCACACGGCTATTCCAAACAGTGCTTCTCAAACGCTATATCAGCAATTTTATTGCACAGCTTCCCAAAGAACACCAACTTCTATTGGTTGAGATTGAACGTCGCGCAGAAGAAAACCTGCTTATGGAATTTTACCGTGAGCACATCGGATTTGAGCGGTTATCGGGCGGCAAAGCGTCATCGGTGCGTTATATCGTAACCGATGATGAAGTCCGCTCTTTTTACGAAAAAAATCGGGGTATGTTCGAGGAGCCGGAATGGGTAGAGATATCGCATATCCGATTGAAAGATTATGCAAAGGCCATGGAATTAAAGAAAAAATTAGATGAATTCCCCTTTGCCTTTTGCGAAATTGCTCGCTCTCATTCAATCGCCGCCGATGCGGCAAATTGTGGATATATCGGCATCGTGAAGCGTACAAAAAATCTTCCACTTTTCAAGGAATTCGCGTTCACGATGACCAGAGAAGATGAAATCAGTATTCCCTTCCTTGCCGACGGTTATACAGAAATCGTAAAATTGCATAAAAGAAAAACCCGCATCCTTCCGCTGAACGACCCGCATGTGCGGAAGCTGGTCATCGATGCGATTCAGCCGATAAAAAGAGAAGAGAAATACCAGCGCACTGTCGAGGAGTGGAAGAGGAAAATAAGCATTCAGATTTTCTCATCAGAACTGTAGCTTTTTTTCAGTAAAAAAGGCATTCATCAAAACTCCCCCAGCATCCGCACTTCCGGTTCAAGATGCACGCCGAATTTCTTTTCCACTTCTTCCTGCACATGTCGTATGAGGCGATAAATATCCGACGAGGTGGCAGAACCGGTATTGATGATAAAATTCGTGTGTTTTTCGGAAATTTTTGCACCTCCGATTTGAAAGCCGCGAAGTCCCGCATCATTGATGAGCTTCCATGAAGCATGCCCCTCCGGATTTTTAAACACGGAGCCGGCCGAAGGATATTCGAGGGGATGTTTGTTCTCACGGTCGCGGATTATCTCAGCAACCAATCTTACAGGTCTCTCTGAACTTTCCGCTTTTCTGAGACGAAAATACCCGCCAAGAATAATTGTACCTCTGTCAAATTTCAGACCCCGATACGATATCATACCATCAGACATATCTTGTTCCCGCACCTGTCCGTCTTTGTCGATAATGCGCACTCGCCCGAGTATATCGGAAAACCAACCCATGTTGGTTCCTGCATTCATCGCGATTCCCCCGCCAATGCATCCAGGAAGACCTGCCATGAACTCCATGCCGCAAAGGCTTCGTCGAAGCGCAAATTCGAGAAATGCTTTTTTATCCACACGCGCATCCACATACAGGATGTGTTCATCATTGCCCACAATTTGAATTCCGCTCTCCCCTTCCCCGCTCAACGCAACAACGACTCCATGAATGCCTTCATCTGAAATCAGGAGGTTGGATCCGCCTCCGATTACCGTAAAAGGCAATCCTTCTTTTGTTGCAGCATCGCGTACCTCGCCAAGACAGACGGGGTCTTTCGGAATGAAAAAATAATCAGCCGGGCCTCCTGTTGTATAGGTGGTATGCTTTGCCATCGGCTCATCGAATATCACTTTGCCGAACCGATGAAGAAGAGAAATTAATTTTTTATCCATGTGCAGGGCATTCACCCAAGAATAAATTTCTCAATGAGGTTCGCAATCATCAATGCTCCTCTGTCATTCAAATGCAAAAGATCTGTCAGCACTGCAAATCCATTTGACCGCGAGATAGCATCAAAGCTTTTTCCAAACAAAAAGCGCTTCACGATCGCTATATACATGGGTTTTTCCGATCCATTGCGATAATGCACCCGCGGATTCAGCCCCTGTTGTTTGATATATTCAATGATTGTTTCATGCAGTGGTATATACACACAGCCGTTCGAAAGCGCCACGTCTTTCACAATGTTTGAAATTCGGGCAGTCGCGTTCACGGGCGCGCTTTCTAAATCTTCGCCCAGTGGCGGAATAGAAAGAAGGCCTATTTTCGCTGTTGTTTTTTTCTTTAACATCGCACAAAGAGAATTCAGATTGTCATGAAACCAATTTTCATCTGGCTTCTGGGGAAGCTTCATGGCTTTCATCTGACGTGTGCGCACTTTTTCAGAAAGCATGCCGTTCACGTCGTTTGTGCCAATCAGAACAGTGATATAATCCGGCTTACAGTTTACAATATCTTCATACCGTTGCAGGAGATTCCAGGAAAGCTCGCTGTTTACCCCCGCATTGACAAAAACGAACCCTTCCCCGGACATGTGTTTCTCAAGCAGATCAACATAATTCGAACTCACACGCCCATGTGTAATGCTGTCGCCTGCGCAGACGACAACTTTTTTGGCATCCGGATTGCCCATGTTCATGAATTTTTTCGGTGCATTGCGCGGTGGCATCATGGCGCGAATATATCCATAGGCATATATTGCGAGAATTACTCCAATGCCGCTCAGCACCCAGATACCTGCACATAGCAATGAATTCATGCGCCACTCCTCTTTCAACCATAAGAAATACAAAAATGCTCTTGTATTTTGAACAATTGGTAAAACATCCCCGTTTCCACTTTACAGAGCAAGTTAAAATTTTAAAATTATCTTTTGATTAATAGAAACTAGCAAAATATTTAAATCGCTGCTCTTTTTTTTCGGATTTATCTGGATAATACTGATACAGTATTTTCCCCTTCCTGTGCACCAAAATCCTGTATGGCTGATGCAATTTCCGCGTAATATGATACACCATCGCCGTTTCCGCGAAATCCTCCGCCCAGTTCTGAGACGCATAGAGCGATACAAATGGCGATTTCGAAAAGGCGTTGTATAATTCCTTCGCTTTTGAAAGGGGAATTTTCGGTCCGTTCGATAATCCGTAGAAGGTTATTTCTGAGCGCAATGGAAAATCTGCATCACGGTCTGGCTTTGCATACTCATCCCAGATTCCCCGCACAAACAGCTTATCGCGTGCGGAATACGCCGAAACTGCTTTTAACGAAAGCTCTACATACGGCGTATGATATTCCACATAATCGACGACATGCGCCGTTTCGTGCAGAAGGAAATACATAAGCGCACTATAGCGCACCCCCACATCAACGCGCACCTCAAGTCCGGAACCATCATCATTAAAACAGCTTTTCTCTCGATACGTAAGCCATTCTGAAATATTTTTTTTCATCACCCCGGGATTGATGACCATAATGGCATACACCTCGCCCTTTGCGTCCATCACCCAGTCGGTCAACCCCGCGCCCATAAAGGGACTCACCGCGTAAATGCCGATGAGCCGCTTGCGCATCACATCCTTATAGCGAGGCGGTAGAAGTTCGAGATAATGCGCCAGCTCCTTTTTTTCTTCGGGTGAAAAAGTGTAATTGCGATAATCATCGCGCCCATCCATTTTCTTTATTTCTTCAAGCAAAAAAGAGGGGATGGGTTTCAGCCTGTCAATGAGCTGCGTTGAAGCATTGAAGTGATATGATTCAAGCTTTCGCGCCGGGTTGTTTTTAAGAGCTTCTGCATTCTCTTGTGCAACTCTTGAAGCGCAAAATAGGAATGCAAGCGCAATAAATGCCCACCCACATAAAACGAGATGCCGATAATGTCCGTTTCTACGCTGCATGCAGCACATCATATATTATCGAGGGGAAATTGCAAACAATTTTTACATTGAAAAAAATTACAAAATTATATGCACTTCAAAACACCGCAAAGGAAAGCAATTGTAATTCACATAGTGCATCCACAGGTGAACATCTCATAAAGACAGTGTGTAGCGGTTCTCTGCAAATTATTGGTAGTCACCTATTTCTTTGCTATTCTCTCTCGCGCCGGTTCGTAAAGACAGTACGGTTCTTCATCGAATGCATTTCCACTCGCAAAATACGCACGCGCACGGCATCCGCCACAAAATGCCACATATTCGCATCTGCCACATTTCCCTCCAAGCGTCGAGAAATCGCGAAGTCTGTGAAAAAGCTCCGATGTCTGCCATATTTCCGAAAGCGGCTTCTGTTGAATATTTCCCGCTGAAAGGGGCAAATACCCGCAAGGCTGCACATCGCCACGATGCGATACGAAACATACCCCTGTTCCCGCCAGACAACCCCTCGTTATCGCCGAAAGCCCGTCAGTCTCGAATGCTATTTTTCTTCCTTCCTGCTTTGCCCGCTGGTGTATGATGCGGTAATAGTGCGGCGCACAGGTGGCCTTCACCTCAAAGCCCGTATCACGCGAAAGCTCATACAGCCGGTGCAATACTCGTTCGTACTCTTCGGCAG
>DYLV01000088.1 GCA_020721925.1 Leptospira biflexa | reverse complement strand
TTCGGATATTTTTCCGGATGATTATACGCATCGATGAGCATTTCCCTGTTGAGCACATTCGGCTGAAACTGCATGCCGCCCTTTTTAAAATACGACGCGATGATGCCGGCCAGATTGTCCACCCCCTCAGGTCCATGGAAAAGCCCCGCGTCAATAGTAAAAGTTACCGTGGTTCCATTGGGCGCATACCGTCTGAAATCAACACCCGCAACAGAGTTCAGCGCAGAAGTGAGATCGGTCATCTCCATGCCGTAGTGAGGGGTTACGCTGTTGGCAAGCGGGACACCGGCGCGCCTGCCAGATGGAAGCGCAGGAGTCTTTGAACCGTACACATCACTCACATTGAGCGCATAGTAGCCGGCAGAATAAATGCCGTTGCGGGGCACATTTGGCACCGACGCAAGCGCTTTCACATACATGTCAAGCGCCTTATTCACCCATGCAACCGCATCGGGAGAATTATCCTCTCCGAATTTCGGCACTGCCTGAAGCGCCTTCCTGATCCCGGCATTTTTTTCGCCTTCAAAATTATTATCGATCGCTTCAATCACTTCCCGCATCGTATAGAGGTTTTTCTTGAACACCACTTCGTCGATCGCATGCAGTGAATCGCCCGCATCGGTAATGCCAACTCCCTGAATACCGCTCGAGTTGTAACGCGCTCCTCCCTCATTCACATCCATGCCGCTTGTGATGCAGTTTTTAAAAAGCGTTGAGGCAAGCGGTGTGGTGAAGTGCGTGCGGATTACCTCTTCGATTTTTTGATGATCGGCAAGAATGGACTGCGTGAGTGCATTGAGCCTTCGCTGATAACGCTCCAGAAGTTCATCCATTGTTGACGGCGGGTTGTATTTCGGCGCTGCTTTTTTAATTGCTCTTCTGTGACGCGCTGCGGCATATCTGGTTCGGACAAATTTTGAAATTCTTCCGTCTCTGCGGAAATTGTATTCAATAAACTTCGCCAGAATTTTATCGATCTGTTCGCCAAATCTGAGATTCCACAGATCGTTTTCCTGTCCTTTCATCGCCTGAAGAAGCGGGAGGGTGACATTGACATTCGCACAGTCGGTATTTCCGAAATGATCGTCGGACGCGTTCGGTTCCACGCATCCCACAATTGCGTAATTGCGCGCATCCTCAATCGTGGTATCGTAATGCGAAAGCAATGTATCGAGATAAATTGAATCGTTGTAGAGCGCAGGCATGGGTGCGCCGTTTAGATACACCTCGGCGATTCTTCGCAGATATGCATGAGGGCTTTTTGGATGTATTCGCGCGGTCATATTGATGGCATAGGGCTGAAGCTCGCATACATCCAGAAGCATATAGGTAATGTCATTGGTCGCATCCTTGCCGTCGGGTGTAAGCCCTCCCATCGTCACCGTTTGGTCGGTGGACATTGTTTCAAAAAGCCTTCCGATCCGAAGATACGTATCACCGTCGTTCACCAAAATCGCTTCATCCATCTTGAGAATAAAAAGCGCCAGCAGTTCCTTTGCTTTTTCATAGGTAATGATGCCGGCCTCTTTGTCTCTTTTATAGTAGGGATAAAGGATCTGATCGAGCCTGCCGGGCGATATGGCATTCTCATACGATTCAATGCACAGCGCAATATGCAAAAACAACATGCACTGCAATGCCTCATGATACGTCCGCGCAGGATGTTTCGGCACGCGTTCACATATTCCTGCCATTTCAGCAAGTTCCGCTTTTCGCACAGGATCTTTTTCTTTTTCTGAAAGCTCTTTAAGCCTTTCCGCATAGCGCGCGGCGAATATTTCCAGGGCATCAAGCGCGATTATCATTCCCTCATAAAAATCCTTCTTTTCAGGATTTTTCGCTGAAGCTGTTTTAATTTCTTCCTTGAGGCCGGTTGTCCCGTTATCGAGCACCCGCTGATAGTTCACTATGAAATGCGCAATTGACGCCATGTTGTTGTTGAAGCCCGCATTCATCTCAGATGCACGTGCGACCAAAAGGATAAAATCGCGCATCGACTTATTTACCCGGCCGAGTATTCCCTTTCGAAGCCAGAAAGGCAAAATATTGAAATAAAAGGAAAGCTTATCGCGAAAAGAGCACTTGAACGCCACCGGTTTCTGCCGGTTTATCTGATGAATGATGGACCCGAAGAGAACGCCGTAGTGCTCTTCCCACACCTGCCCGCCTTTGCGTTTTGAAGTGAAATTGCCCACCAGAAGCTCCTTCGGATAAATAATTACCTTTTTATTTGAAAGCACATATTTCAACCGTTCCGCCCGGTGTACCGGATTTGGTTTGTTAAAGCCATTTTTCCTGTAGAATTCCGTTTTGAGTTTCGACACTTCAAAGCAGAGATGATGTTCGCTTTCCCTGATGTCATTTTGAATATCGTACACGCGCTGGGTGAAGGCAGCTTTTTGTCGGGGATATTCGAGATCAAAACATTCCGCATCGATTCCGTAGACATTGAATTTTGCAATCGCATTCCTCAGTGCATCCATGCTTTCCTGCGGCGAAATATTCATGTGCGCCACTTCAAGGCCCATCCTGCCGGCCTTCCCTTCATACAGATTGTGATATTTTAAAAGTTCAATTGAGGAAAAGCCGAGAGATTTAAGATAAGCCGCGGCAGCACAAATATCATCATCCGCATCATTGTATCCGGGAACGATAACCATTCTGAATCTGATGTTTCCGCCAAGTGCCAGAAGCTTTTTTATATTCGCGCGAATGAGCGTACTGCTCTTTCCCGTAAAGCGCGTATGCTTCTCGTCATTGCCCACAACTTTTAAATCAACCAGAAAGAGATCAATATAGGGCGCAATTTTTGCAATATTATGCCAGGGAACATGAAGAGTGGTTTCCGCGGCGATGTGAAGATTCCTTGCTTTTAATTTTTTGACAAAAGCGGAAAGGCTTTCAGGATTCTGCAAAAGCGGTTCGCCTCCTGAAAGCGTTACCCCCCCGCCGGTGACACGAAGATATTCCACATCCCGGTCTATTGTTTCAAGCGCTTCATCAATCGATAACCGACCATTAACCGGCACATCAAGGAAAGGCCTCGCCTCGGGATTCTGGCACCACAGGCACGCAAGATTGCATCCCTGGAAGAAAACCGTCGTACGGATGCCCGGACCGTCATGCACACAGCTTCTTTGTATAGAGATAATCCTGAGTTTTTTCGGATTTTTATTCTTTCGCTTTGATGATGCAAATTCAATGTCTCCACCTGTTTCGCGCATTTTAACTTCCGTCGTTTGCATATTCGCCTCCTTGTTTATAACATAGACCATTAGTCTATATTGTTAATAAACACATAAACCGTCCGGTCGTCAAGCGCTGTTTATACTTTTTTTCGAATTTTTTGAATTTTTTCGCGGGCTCATGCGCGGGAGAATGGCATGAATCAATGAGACATAATACCAATTTCAACGGCCATTACAACATACCCTGGCCTCCGATGATCGATTTATAGAATTCAATGCGATGCCTATAGGATTTTTCTATCACCTCGTGATACCGCCTAACTATATCCGGCAATTTTTCCACAAGATTGTTCATTTCTCCTGGATCGGTATGCATATCGTACAGTTCAGCCTTCTTTTTCGTTAAATTATACAAATATTTCCATCGTTCATCCCGCACGCCCATTATGTGGTCTGGGCCGTAGGTCTGGAAAAGCACCATCGGCTCACGCCTGTGCGCCAAAACCGAAAGTCCCTGCTCGTGCGGCAGAATTGGCATCTTCAGTATATCCTGAATTGTCGGCATAATATCAACATGGCTGGTGAGCCCGTTGAACTCATAGGGCGCAGGAAATAATTGCTTATTGTAAATAATGAATGGCACATGGACGTTTTCTTCATATATGCCCAGGCGGTGACGGAAATTGCCTTTATGCTCCAGAAAAGCCTGCCCGTGATCGGCGAACACAAACACGAGCGTGTTTTCAAGCAAGTTTTCCTCCTCAAGCCTGTCCACCGTCATCCCCAGCACCGCATCGGAATAATGAAGCGAGTTGATGTATTTGCGCTTGCAGTCTTCTTCGAACGTGGCATTCTTCTTTGGTGGACCTGCAATGTCGAATTTCGCATCTGGAATGGGATACGGAAAGTGTGGGCTTAGAGGGCAGAAGACCGCAAAAAAGGGTTTGGTGCGATCTCTTTTAAGCACACGAATACCCGGCTCAATAAGAGCCCGATCGTCGATGCCATAGCCAAGCCTTTGATTGTACAACGATTCTTTTTTCAGCTGATGCATATCCAGTATTACGTCGAATTTGTGCATCTGCAAAAAACGACGGGTACCCACATATCCGAGTGTCCAGGTATGGAAATAATATGTGCGATATCCCCTCTCTTTTAATATTTCAGGGAGCATTGTGATGGAAATTTTCGGATAATTTTTCACCACAAGGGTGAGCGTTTCCGAATTTTTTATTTTGCCGGGCTCGAATGGCACTTTTAAGATAGGATCATAGGCAGATGCAAAAACCGAGAAAAGCGCGTTAGCGGTGAGCGGAAAATTCGCATAGTGATTGCGCGCCACAAAGGCATTCTGCATGAGGCGGCGCCAGTTGGGCACCACCTGTTTTCCATTTACTTCGAGGTCGAGATATTTTGCCGGAAAGGACTCAAAGAAAAAGAGTATGATATTGTAGTTTTTTCCCCGCGGAATTGCATTGGATGCAGGATGGGTGCGATCGCTTGCGAGTGAATCGACATTGAGGCGGAGAGAATCCGTAGCTTGAGGACTCATTTCAGAGCGGGAACATGCCAGCATATTCGCGAATAAGAGAAGCACTGATAATATCGCAATATATGCGGCACGATGATACATAATCTTTCGCATGGTTTTGCCCAATTGCAGTAAATCGATCGTGATTGAAATCATCGCGCGCGCATGGATGCACGCTGTCAATGTTTTTTTATACTTGAATTTCACATGAGTTGGTCCGAATTGTTATTGTTTACAGGTAACCGCTCAATTATTTTATCCTATTGATACACTCCCGCAGTTGCGCATACCGATGTAGTAACATAAAAAGTTTACTAATTCTTATCATAAAACAACGCATGCGCGCTCTTCACGCGTGCTTGAAAAAAGTTTTTCTGTCCGAGACACACAGGAGAATATCACTCTCACTCAGGGTGCGGTTAATAGACGGGATTTATGATATTGGGACGCACGCATTCCGCTTTGTAATCACTTTTTTATTCCGGTGAGGTAATAATTTTATTATCCGCACGGCCCACACTTCATCTGCCTGAAATAGCCTGTATAATAACTTTATAAAAAATTCATTTCCCACTTGACATTTTTCCCCTCTTGCGATATATTTGGCATATGCCAATATGTGGAATAGTATCATGTCAAGACCACAAAAATGCAGAATCATAAATGGCCAACCCGCTTCATCCATCTTCAAACCCGCGGGTTTTCCGAGAAGCGAACTCGAAGAGGTTGTGTTGACGTTAGATGAATTTGAGTCAATCAGGCTTACCGACCTTGAAGGCCTGTATCAGGACGCGGCTGCCCAATTTATGAATATCTCGCGGCAAACGCTCGGCAATATTCTGGTTTCAGCACACCGCAAAATCGCTGATTGCCTCACCAACGGCAAAGCACTTCGAATTCAGGGCGGCCCCGTTGATACCAGGAACCGGCTTTTTATTTGCCCATCCTGCCAGCAACACTGGTCGCTCGGACAATTACAAAATGCCCGAAGTGCATGTCCTGCATGTGGGTATCCTGAGTTGCGCGCGATTCAGAAAAATGAGTGCGGACATGGGCGTCGCTGCAGAAAGGCCATGCGAAAATTTCGAAATGGAGAATGGTAATGAAAATCGCAATCCCCGCTTCTTCAACAGACATAAATCTACCGATCGATGGGCGTTTCGGGCGCGCCAGGTATTTTGCAATTTTCGACGATCAGCAAAACCAATGGAGCTTTCGCCACAACGAACAGAATATTTCCTTGCCTCAGGGTGCGGGAATCCAATCTGCAAAACACATCATCGAGAGCAATGCGCAGGTTTTATTAACATGCAACGTGGGACCAAAAGCCTTTGATCTTCTCACGCGTGCGGGTATTTCTATTTACCTGTGCGATGAAAACCTTTCAATTTCTGACGCTGTAAAAGGCTTTAAAAACGGATCGTTAAATGCGCTTCAAAATCCGACCAATGAAGGTCATTGGTAATATAAAAAATCATTTATAAGGAGGTTTGATTATGTGTGAACAATGCAACTGCGGAGAGAAAAAACCGTATGAGCATCCGTTGCAAACGGAGGAAAAAGCATTTCACGATGAAATATTGAAATGTTTGGATGTCTTCAACGGTAAAATCACCACATGCCGGTCGAGGGCAGAAACAGAAAGCGAGAAATTGATTTCGGTATTTGTTGCCTTAAAGAGCAGAGTGGAGCATCTTGCTTCATCGATCGCAGCGGAAATATCGCACAAATATCGTTTAGAATCTGTGAAAAAAGAAGATATGGATAGAATTCACACCATCGATCAACGTCTGAAAGCCATCATCGGTGAATGCGGCAATGACATATCGAACTTTTCTTGCAGCGGGACGGAAAATTTCGCCCTTTTTAATGAAAAAGCACACGCACACATCAGGGAATTTGAAAATCTATATGCCGAACGCGCCAAGATATTGCGCCTATACCGCATTTATGGATAAAATGGGAAAAGATTTCCCAACGTGAATAAAGGAACGCGACCATGAAAACAAAAATCACCATCCTCTGTGAAAACTCAGTGCTGAATCCCTTCCCTCTCATCGCCGAACATGGCCTTTCTATGCTGATTGAACAAAACGATGCAACTCTTTTCGACACCGGCCAGGGGTTCGGCCTCTTGAACAACATGAAAGTCCTCGGCAAAGATCCCATAAGCATTGCGCGCCTGGTTATAAGCCATGGACATTACGATCATACGGGCGGCATCATGCCGTTTCTTGAAAGCAGGGGAAGTGCCATTCCGGTTTTTATACATCCATCCGCATTTTCAAAAAGAGTGGCGCAGATTCCCACTGGCGCAGATCCTATCGAAGTACCCATCGGCATACGCACATCGAGAGAGGATATGGAAAAAGCGGGTGCGCGGTTCGAATTGCTTTCCGGCTTTCAAAAGATTACCGACACCCTTGCCGCTCTCACGGAAGTAAAACGCCCTGCAGGATGGAAAACCTGGGATGTACGTCTCAAACAAAAGGATGGCGATAAAACGGTCGACGATCCCTTCAACGATGACTGCTCACTTCTTCTGGTGACCGATTCCGGCCCTGTGGTGTTGCTCGGATGCGCCCATGCGGGGATTGTAGAAATTCTTGATGATCTGTCCGAACGAACAGGATATCGCGAGTTTCACGCGGTTATCGGCGGCACACATCTAGAAACAGCGCCAGCCAATTACATTGAAAAAGCATTTTCCACATTAAAAAGGTACCGCGTGAAAAAAATTGCTGTTTCGCACTGTACGGGCTTCTCCATCGCATGCCGGGCGGCGAGGGAATTTCCATCCGAGTTTGCCAATGCCTCGGCTGGCGCAGTTTTTGAATTTTAATTTTGTAAGGATACACACATGCTCGATATCGCAGTCACCAGCAGCAAAGGCGGAACAGGTAAAAGAGGCCTTACTGCATCGTTCGCATATCTTGCAAAAACGATAGCGTCTGTCGACTGCGATGTCGACGTTCCCGATCTGCATCTTATGTTTTCTATAGAAGTTACGTCAACTGAAGAGTATTATGGCAATAAAAAAGCCTTTATCGATCCTGATCCATGCACCGGATTCGGGCAGCGCATACCTCTTTGTCGGTTCACTGCAATTGATGATACCTTTGTCGTCGATCCTCTCGATGGCGAAGGCTGCGACGTGTGCGCAAGATTCTGCTCCAGCAATGCAATAGAAATGCGCGATCATATCGCCGAACATGGCCTTATCCCGAAAACATCGCTCGAAACAATCGTGCATGCAAAGCCCGGTATCGGCGCGGAAAATTCCGGCAAACTCGTAACGTACGTCAAAAGGAAAGTGCAGAATATCCACCACATGGGATCGACAGCCAAATTGAATAGCAATCATTATATATGCGAGGAAAATCATGTTTAAAAAGAATTCAGATGAAATACCAACGACACATTCCGATGTACAAAGCACCTCACACCCCGATTCAAACGATGAGGCGCAGATGCTCAAGAAAAATTTGAGCCGAATAAAAAACAAAATTGTCGTCCTTTCGGGGAAAGGCGGAGTGGGAAAAAGCACTGTGGCAGTCAATCTCGCCTCTGCGTTTGCATCGAGAGGACTTAAAACCGGCCTGCTCGATATTGATATTCACGGGCCAAGCGTTCCGAAGCTTTTAGGGCTTGAGGGTTCAAAGATTGCCACAAGCGTTTCGGGCATGCTTCTTCCTGTTGAAACCGCTGATGGCATACGGGTAATGTCCATAGGTTTTCTGCTTGAAAATTCTGACAGCGCCGTGATCTGGCGAGGCCCGCTGAAATACGGGGTCATCAAGCAGTTTCTCAAAGACGTCACATGGGGGGAGCTGGATGTGCTGATTTTCGACTCCCCGCCCGGCACAGGTGATGAACCCCTTTCCGTGTGCCAGCTAATAGAAAAGCCTACCGGCGCAATCATCGTCACCACACCGCAGGACGTGGCAATTGCCGATGTGCGAAAATCCATTAATTTCTGCCACCAGCTTAACATGCCTGTTTTAGGCGTCGTTGAAAACATGAGCGGTTTCATCTGCCCACACTGCGGCAAAGAAACGCCCATATTCAAAACCGGCGGAGGAGAAGCAATGGCTCATGAAATGGGTGTGCCTTTTTTAGGTAAAGTGCCCCTCGATCCGACATTGGTTCAAAACGGTGATGATGGAAAACCTTTTGCAATAAGCAATTCAGAAACATCAGCCTCATATCAGGCATTTTTAAAAATATTGGATAAAATATCAAAGGAGATTAAGTTATGAAAATCGCAATACCCATCGCTGAAGGAAAACTCTGCATGCATTTTGGACACTGCGAAGAATTCGCGCTCATAGACGTTGATTCTTCGGGAAAACAGATACTCGCAAAGGACAAAGTCGAAGCCCCCCCTCACCAGCCGGGACTTCTTCCCGGATGGCTTGCCGAAAGAGGCGTCACCTGTGTCATCGCGGGCGGCATGGGGCAGCGCGCTATCGGGCTTTTTCAAGAACAAGGAATACAGGTTATTACCGGCGCGCCATCAGAAGAGCCTGAAAAAATCGTAACTCAATTCCTCAATAACAACCTCGCAATCGGAACGAACGCCTGTGATCATTAGGAAGAATGATATGCCGAACTACGAATATATTTGCCTTGCATGTGCAAACCGCTTTGAATATTATCAAACCATGAGCGAGCCACCTATTACGGAATGCCCCAAATGCAATGGCCCTGTCCGAAGAATTATTACCGGCGGGAGCGGATTTGTCTTTAAAAATTCAAGCATAAAACAGAGTGCACATACTACTGCATGCGGGAATGCCACTCCCTGTTGTGGGCGCGATGAGCCATGTGGAAAATCGCATAGTTGTCATTGAATTCAAACCTAAAGCGGATGCCTTAATCACAATTTTATCCGGCATTTGCTCCTCAGGTAAATATTGAAGCGTTTTCATTGAGAAAGAAGCGACGAGGCGACAAAAGATGGCATACGATATCTCGGGTTTTTTATAACCCCTCAACTCGCGCGTACTCCACGCCGTATTCTTTCAGCAACTCTTCAATTGTCCGGGCATCCGCTGATCGTATTTCCACACAATACCCGCAATCTGAGCTCAAGTGCCGCGGCACGGGTATCATCTTATGATATATTCCTCGCTTTTTTAAAATCCTGCCCGTCCATATTGCGTGGTTATTTGAATGATAGAGAATCACAGATCTTTCTTCCACAGATCAACTCCTCGCTATTCCTGCCAGCGCCTCCACCGAAATATTTACTTCCTCTTCGGTATTGAAAACGCCGAAGCTGAAACGCACCGTCCCATCGGGAAAGGTACCCATGGTCTGATGCGCAAGCGGCGCACAATGAAGCCCCGCCCTGCACATGATATTATATTCATCTGAAAGCTTTTGCGCAACAAGCGATGCTTCTATACGCGCAATGTTAAAAGATACCACACCCGTTTGAGAATTTTCACTGGAAACATAAAATGTAATTCCATTCACTTTTTGCTGTGCGCGTTGCTGGAACATTGTAACGAGTTTCATCTTGTGCTGATGAATTACCTGAACTCCCCCACATTCTTCGATATACAATAAACCTTCGCGAAGTCCGGCTATTCCTGCCGCGTTCAACGTGCCGCTCTCAAAAATGTCCGGAAGAAATTCGGGATGGTATGTTTTATCGGAGAAGCTTCCCGTACCCCCAAATTTTAATGGCCGGATTCGCGTATAATCAAAACTATCCGAAATAACAAGCCCGCCGGTGCCTGTTGGGCCATACAGCGCCTTATGCCCCGTAAACGCGCAGAGATCAACGCAGTCTCGCTCCATATCAATGGGAATTATGCCGGCAGTCTGCGACGCATCAACGAGCAATGGAACATTTGCTTTTCGGCACATTTTCCCCATCTCTTCAATGGGCTGAATTACTCCGAAAACATTTGAGCCATGATTAACCACAACCAATTTCGTGTCATGCCGAATTGCAAAGAATACATCTTCGGGATTTACTCTGCCATCTCGCGAAGCATGCACAAACGTTACCGAAATATCATTTCTTTTTTCAAGCTCTTTCAATGGCCGCGCTACGCTGTTGTGCTCCATCGAAGTGGTAACCGCGTGACCGCCATCGGCAAGCAATCCCTGAATGGCAAGATTCAGCGCATCGGTTGCATTAAAGCACATGATGATGCGCATGGGATTTTTGATGTGAAAAAATTCCGCAAGCTTTTCACGCGTTTCGAAAACTGCTTCTCCCGCCTCAATGGATACGCGGTGCCCCGAACGCCCGGGATTGCCGCCCCTGCGCGCCATAAAATCCGCCACCCCCTGTACAACCCTTTCCGGCTTTGGAAATGAGGTGGCGGCGTTATCGAAGTATATCACCTCACTTTTTTGCGATGATGATAAATTCATCCCCTTCTTCCCGCACTTCGTGCCTGTAATTATTTTTTGATAAACATCTCAACACATTCTCTTTCGACACCGCAGTGTTGACCAATACTTCAAATTCACCTGCGCCTTCATTTATTGCCTTTTGCGTCATCACCACCGGCTGAGGGCATGAAAGACCTCGCGCATCGACTTTTTTCATAACAGTATTCCTCCCGCATTGGTTACTCAACATTCATTTTTTCGCGCATCACAATTCCAACCACCCCACAAAAAATAAGCCCCACAATTACTGCCGCCGGACCAAACGCCCCGGGGCCTGTTGGCGAACTTGCCGCGGCAAAATTATGCGAAATCCCCGCGCCAACAATCATCCCCAAAACAAATACTGCCGCATCGCTATCGCCTTCACCGGAGAGAAAAAGCTGACGCCCCGGGCATCCCCCTGCGAGCGCAAAGGCAAGCCCTGCCAGCACCATTCCGGCGAAATTCCAGAAATGGTTATTGTGTGCAATTGGCTGCCCTACAAAACCTGGATTAAACTTTCCAATAATTACATTTATCAAAGTGGCGGTAACCAGAAACGCTGTCACTCCGCTTATAAGATGAAAATCTCTCGCCAGAAATACATCGCGCACCGCACCCATAGTGCAAAAGCGACTTCGCTGGGCCACAGCGCCCACT
>DYLV01000003.1 GCA_020721925.1 Leptospira biflexa | reverse complement strand
AACTATGAACATCTTCTTTTACACATTAAAGGGGTTCCTCACGACTATTGAGATAGTGTAAATGGATTTAATCATAATTGTATTCACATGGTAGCATCTTTAACCATTCTTTCCCAGCTTTATGGTTAGTTCCAATTTACCCATCTCACGGGCAACAACCCAAACGCTCATGCCGTTCTCTTCTCCACAACTCTAACTCCTCCTCCGTCAGATCATACAGCCTGTACACAAGCTGGTCTATTTCATGCTCCCACTCTTGTGTGTTGGTGGTTGCTGAGCCTGTCGAAGTACTGGTTGCTGAGTTTATCGAAGCATGGTTTTTGGCTTGCAATATTTTATCCACCAAACCTTCTATCTGTGAAACAATGTTTTGATTGGATGGGGTGATGGGAGGAATGGGATTTTTTCAAAATTATATTTATAGTGTCTATATGCTCTTTCACCAACCAATGAATCCAAGCCATTAATATAGGATATTATTAGATTTGAATTAAAACACCCATCTGCCATTTTTTAAGTGAAGTTGTAATGTAATTTGTATCTAAAACAAAGAATTGTTTATCAATCCAACAATAAAACGTTTCACCAACTCTTGCCCACACCACCTTCTCTTTCTCAAACTCATACTTATCACAGTTCAGTCACAATATCCAGCTCTATTCTTCTACCTTCGCGCAAAATGGACCCCCCAATTTCTTCGTCCATGTTATCTTCTTCCACTTTGTTTGAACGTGGAGTTTCCTTTTTTGGAGATACGGTCTTTTCTTCTTCTAAAAATTCTTCATCATGCGGCGCTGGAGTAAATTTCTTAGTTCGGACTGCGGAGGATTCTTCTTCCCCGGCTTCGGGAAGCTTCTGCGATTCTATCCGGTACAAAAGCTCGCGCGTGCTCATGCTCTTCCATTCGTTGGCAATATCGCTATACTTCCCTCTCGGATAATCGCGGAGGTATGTCTGAAATTCGCGCGCGGCAAGATCGAACCTTTTGCTCATAAAATATGCATACCCTTTCTTTACGCGCGCATCCTGATCTTTTTCATAATACCCGTTAGCCAGCACTCGATTAAAAAGAGAAAGCGCCCGGTTAAAATCTTTTTTTGCGAAGTACGATTCGCCTGCCCAGTAGAGAGCATATTCCGATTTTCTATCTGAAGGGAACTTTCGAAGCACCCTGTCGAAAAATCCCAGAGCCGCATCATAATGCCCGCGCCGGTATTCCCTCAACCCGCTCCAATATGCCTGTTCTCTATATGCCCTGCGCACATCCTTTGCATACGGGCTCACGCCCCCATAATATCGAAGAAAATAATCATACATATTGTATGCGGCCACATCATGCCCCATGCGCTTATAGGCGCGCGCTTTCCCAAGAATGGCCTCTTCGTTACCACCATACTCTCTAAGAGAGATATCAAACATGCGTTTTGCCTGCTCATATCTACCCATCTTCAGATAGGCATGCCCGAGTTCGGAATAAATCCGTCCACGCAATTCTCCATTTGCTGAATTGTTGAGGAGCGTGTAGAGCTGGTGAATTCCTTCCTCCGAGTGGCGCTTGAGCATATTGATATGCGCAAGCCTCACAAGAGTATTTTCGCGCAATTCAGGAGATACTTGCCCGACCTTATTACGGACAATCAAAGAATACTTCAAATGCGCAAGACGGTAGAGATTCAGCCTTTCATAGCTCCTTGCGATGTAATAATATGCTTCTGGCACCGCTTTCGATTTCGGATATCTTGCAATAAGCCTCGACAGTGTGCCTATCGCCTGGTTTATCGATTCCCGATCTGCAGTTTCATCGCCACGCTCAAAAACGATCTTCGCCTCAGCCAGCATTTCTCGCGCCTCCCTCTCTGGCTTCACATACCGATCGTAGTAGGCAAAAAGGCCAACCCCCATGATGATAAGCATAATGCCGACAGCAACTTTCCAATTCATATTGTCATCTCCCCTTTCCGGAAATCTCTCCACCCGTTACATACCAAAAACCCGCATGGGGCCTTCGGGCACGGCAATTCTGCAATTGCCTTTTTCATTTTCTACCATTTACCTTAGAAATCGCAAAAGAGCTCCAGAACTTTGCCTCATCCGGAAAATGCTCATTTACATCCCCTCTCAACAAATACTCAAGGGATTTTCGATATCGACCTTTTTCGATATACGCCCTGCCAATAAAAAGCCGTGCTTTCGCGGCATCCTTTCCCTCAAGCCCTTCCTTAATAAGCAGATCAAGCTTTCGTATTGCGGTGTAATATTTGCCCCTGAAAAATGTTTCCCGAAGTATTCCATCCACATCACCAGCGGGAACCATCTTCGGGATGATTTTTTTCTGTTCGGTTTGAATGATTTTTTGTTCATCGATTTTGGAAGAGTGGTCATCAGCAAGCATTTCACTCCGCACATTCACCGGCGATTCGGTAATATTCACTCCGGCGATAAGATCATACCCACTCCAGAGCGATTTTTCACGAGGCAGAATTGCATAGTAATATCTGCCGGTGGGCGGCATATCGATGAATTTTTTTTCGGAAACATTCACATTCGATATGATGTGTGGGACAATGTCCTCGCTCGCTTCAGCCACCAAATTCTTCAATCGGGCAATTGTGTATTCCCTGGAGCCAATTTTACCGCGAAAATTCCATCGCACCAGAACTTTCCCTGCTTTTTCCGACGCAGTAATCGATTGCACACGGAGTCGCTCACCAATCACAATAGGTTCCACAAGATAGTTTTCACCGGCGACAAACGTGTTATCGAGTGTACCGTCTTCAAGCTTTCCCAGTACCGCATAGTATAACGCACCCTCGGGAGGGTTTTCATCGATAAAATCTGTTCTTCCCATTGCCACGCTTCCCACAAATTCAGACAAGGCGAGCTTTTCAGAACTCGATATCGGCTTTGAATCGCGGTAGATGAGATACTTTCCTTTCTGGTTGGCAACTTTCTCATTCCAGCTAAGCTTTACCGACCGAGAAGCGAAAATCCGCCCGGTAAGGTCTCCCACCAGGTTTTGCGTCTGCATTGCGACAAATACCCCGCTTGCCGTATAGCTCTGATCGGGCACAAGCTGGAGGTCTTCATTCCCCTGCATATCTTTCGTTGTTACTGCATAGAAATAATTGCCGGTCTTGGCAATTCCCGTATCGACATAGCTCATTTTGTTCGCTGGAAGCTGGGCAATTGCATCCGCGTTTCTAAGTTTTGCAGGCGTATTGAGAGGTTCATTCCCCCGATATACATTGTATACAATATTGTTTTGCGGTGTTCCCTTCCAGGTCAATAGCACCTGATTTCGATTCATCACCATTGCATGGATGAGCGTCACCTGCTCCGGAAGCTTAACCCCCACAATCTCAACCCCTTCTTTCTCTATGACCACCGGTACAGTGGTATAGTTCACATTCGGGTATAGTTCCACATCGCGTTCCTGCACCTTTTGTTTCGCAAGCACAACATAGAAATAACTGCCGGGAGGGAGATTTGAATCAATTGCAACACACTCCGCTCCCGCCGGGACGACTTTTATTGATTCCGCGTTGAGCGCTTTTTCAATGGAATGGGTCACCTCAAAAGATCTTCCAATGATAAACTCATCATCAAACGCCGGATCAACATCCCAGGTAATTCTGATTGCACCTTTAATGTCGGGTATATTCTGCGCTTTCACATTCCGTGCCACATAGACAGGAAGCTTTTTCTCTTTTTTCGGTTGGAGGGCTTTTCCTTTTTCCTCCTCGGCCGGGCGTTCGCCTTCTATGTCCAGAAATTGAGCCACAACTCTATACCCGGAAAATATAAAAATCATCATAATACTTATTAATGTTAGTTTATTTATAATAGTACATTTCATAGAAGATGCCATTCAAAATATTGTTACCGCCATATCTCCAGCGGTTCGAAAAAATATTTCCCTTAAAATAATCATATACTTACTCAAAATCGCATGTATGCATTATTAATAATCGGTAACTGAAAACCCACGCTTAATCAATAAAATTTTTCATTTTTATTCGAATTTTGCATCCATTTATCCGACAAATATAACTTTTCTTCATGCTCTCAATTTCCAGGGTATTGACCGGGATGCATCCCTTGAAAGCTTTTTTTAATATCATTTGGACTTATGAAAAAAACACTCATCTCCAAAAAAATAGTTGAAAACTGACATCAGGTATAGCTTCATGATACGCAATGAGGAGGTATGAGAGGAAGCCTTTGCTCTTTTGACCTCTTCTTGTGGTGTTCCGCTGTCAGGAAATACACATACATGGTATTGTCATGACAAAAAAAGAAGAAAAGATTCTGGCTAAGAAGAAACATATCATCGAAGCTTTAAAAAACAGTTTATCGAAAAAGGTGTATTCACAGATTACCGTGCAGGATGTAGCGGACGAGGCCGGATTTTCCAAAGGGGGGCTTCTTTATTATTATCCCACCAAAGAAGAGCTCTATATGGATCTCATCGATGATTTCTTCACCGGTCTCGAGCATGACCATGGAGATGTCATTCGGGGGAATCTTCAATCCGACGAGCGTGCCGGCATTTCAGCACTCTTCGTCATCGAAAAGCTGGTGCTGGACAGAAAAAACTCAAGAATATTTATTAACCTCATTTTGTACGGATACGAAGAGCCGAAAATCATGGATATGTTGCGTACGCATTTGCGCAAACACCTAAAGTTATTTCACGAAATCATCACCGATGCAAGAGCAAACCTCCCCTCCCGCAGAAAAACCGACTACGATCCCCTTTTTATTGGAAGGATCGCTCAGCTTGTCGTTTTCAGCGCGGGAATTTTTGAGTCGTTCGATCCAATTGAGCTCGACCCACTGCTTTTAGTGCAATACATCAATTCCCTTTTCAAAGGATGACGGCGAATCTCGTGCCGCTCACAACCCTTTGCCGCTTTTCACTTCGACGAGCTTCTTTTTGAGGTCATTTTCCAGTTGTGCAAGCTCTGTTTCAGCCTGTTTTCTCTTCTGACGCCCTTCTTCCTGAATTTTCAGCGTTTCCTCGATTGTGCTGATGAGTTCGTTGTTGACTTTCTTGAGCGTCTCAATTTCCACAATGCCTCGTTCCGATTCTCTGGCTACCTGCAGGCTTGAATCCTTGAGCATTTCCGCGTTTTTCTCCAACAGTTCATTCGTCGTCTTCGATACTTCCTGCTGAAGTTTGAGCGCCTTTTTCTGTTTAAAAAGGCCAATCGCGATGATGATCTGATTTTTCCATAGCGGGATGGTGTTGAGAATCGAACTCTGGATCTTCTCCACCAGAAGTTGATTGTTGCCCTGAATGAGTCGAATCTGCGGCGAGGTTTGTATTGCCACCATCCGGCTTAGCTTCATATCGTGGAGTTTCTTTTCGAAACGATTTGCCATCTGGCTGGTATCCTGAAACTTCTGCGCATCGATTGGGTCTTGCGAAGCATCTGCCCTGGCTTTCAGTTCCGGAAGCACCTTCTCCTGAATTTCTTTAAGTTTCAGCTCTCCGGCAAGTATGTGAAGGTCGAGCTCCTTGAGGTATTCAAGGTTTTTTTCGTACAGTGTATCAAACATCGTCACATCTTTTAAAAGCTGCATCCGCGCTTTCGCAAGCTCATCGACTATTTTTTCGATCTCGACGCTCAGCTTTTCGTAGCGTGCGGCAAAGCGTTTAAATCTGTCCATCAGATTGCCGATGATGGGAATTTTAGAAAGTGCACCTCCTTCCGAGAGGCTTTCCACATCAAGTTCCTTCACATTGACCATAAGATCGGAAAGAAGCTCTCCCGCCACCCCCGCGTCCTTGGCGCGGATTTGTTCTAAAATAGTATCCGCAAAACTTGAAATTTTACTCTGAGCTCCCACCCCAAACTGGATGATTTCCTGGGAATCGTCGATGTTTATAGAATTTTTAATCTCTTCAACTTTCGCTTTTTCTTCCTGTGTAAGCTTGTCCATGCTTATTACTTCTTTCGGTGGCAGAGCTGCAAGTTCCATATTTCCCCCCAATTCTTTTTAATTCTAAAGCTGATATAAATCGCGCGGCATCATCGCCTGCGCGCACAAGGATGTCACATCCCTTCAAGCTTCATCGTCTTTTTCAGCACTTCTACTTCCGTATCCAAATCCAAAAGGTCGTCTTGCAACAGCATTTCGTGCTGCTTTTCGAATGTTTTTCGAATTGATTGCACGATTTCTTCGACTTTTTTCAGACTTTTCTCAACCTCCGGCGTAATCACCTGCGCGTTTGAAAGCTCTACATAGCGGGTGACGATTTTCACTGTCGCATCCAAGTAATAATTCACAAATTGCCGCGCGCGCTTGATGTCTTTCGGATCTTTGCGAAAATTATCGACAATATTCATGGCTGCCCGGGCTATGCCGCGGACTTCTTCTGCGATGGCATTGTCCCTGATGCGGATGGTCATCGCGCGTATTTCGCGCACCTTATCGGTGCATTCATCGATGACGCGCTGGGCCTCTCTCGGGTTTATACCCGCTTCTTGCGAAATTTCACTTTTTGCCTCAACCTCTTTCCTTTCTTTCGGCCAGGCAATGCGAAGGGCAATGAACCCCAAAAACGCAAGCAGTATTGCAAGAAAGGTTCCGTACCCCAAAAACGTCTTCAGAGCAATAAAGAAAAATATCCCCCCAAAGATTGTGACAAAACTCCTCACCCTGTTTTTCGCTTTGCTCTCCATCACCATCTGTTCCGAAGAATTATTCACTATATGTATTTCGCCTTTAATTATTTCAAGCGCAATTTGTTTTCATCCCTCTGACAGTCGCTTCATCCGCGATACGTAATGCCGATCGCCGCTGTGTTCACTTTCAGCCCATGGAGTATGTCATTATCATAAGAGCTAATAACACAGAAGATAATTCGGCGCATATCTTTTTTCCTCAAAATTTGAACGATACCTCTGAATCTTGCATCAGATATGTAGTTTCGACCCATGATACGGTATTTTGCAAGCTTTTTTACTATCCCTCCAATTCTGCACCACCTGTTTTTTCAAAGATCCGCTGAAAAATGAATTGCACTTCTGTCCATGGCAATTAAAATATCTCTTGCGAATTGTCTGTCATTTTACGATAATTAAAATACAGGAGTAGAAAAATGAAGGCATTGGTTCCTCTTGCGGAAGGTTTCGAAGAAATTGAAGCGGTTTCGATTATAGATGTATTGCGCAGAGCAGACATCGAGGTGGTCATCGCATACCTTGAAAAAAAATCGGTCAAAGGCTCTCACAACATTTGCATCACTGCGGACATGCCTCTATCGAAGTGTACCGCTGATGAATTCGATGCAATAATTCTACCGGGAGGCATGCCGGGGAGTGAAAACCTTAAACAAAGCAAGGCGGTAGGTGATTTTATTCGCAGCCTCCACGTTAGGGGACGACTCGTAGGCGCAATATGTGCTGCCCCCATGGTGCTGGGGCATGCGGGCATACTAAAAGGGAAAAATGCAACGTGCTATCCCGGATTTGAAAAAGAACTTGTTGGCGCAATTATTTCCGATAAGCCTGTTATTGCTGATAAAAATATTGTCACAGGAAAGGGTGCAGGCTGCGCCATCCCTTTTGCTCTTGAAATTATAGGAATTCTAAAAGGTGAAGAGATAAAAAATACCATTAAAAACAACCTCCAGGTATACTGGAATCTATGAGGTAACCATTGAGCGATACGAAAAAAAGCCTGTTCAAAAAAGGCGCCTATGTTTATGTTGAAGGCGATGAGGACGTCGACGATGTATTCATTGTGGAGCGAGGCACAATTGAACTGGTGACGGAAAATAAAAAAATCAAGCGATACAAGCCGCTTGTGACCGACGGAGAAATTTTTGGTTTTATCACCGCTCTCATTCGTCGTCCCCGCATGGAATCCGCCGTCGCGCTCAAAGACACCGTCATAATATCGGTCAATCGCTCCCGGTTTATCTATCTGGTTCAACAAAATCCGGAGATCGCAATAAAAATAATCCGATACTTTGCCGAAGAACTGCGCCTGTACGACGAAATGATGTTCTCGCTGAAAGAAAAGGATTCATCTATGGTTCCAGAAGAGCTCAAGCTTTTCAATGTGGGTGAATATTATTTCAAAGCAAAAGCATATAAATACGCTTTCTACGTTCTCTCCCGCTACGCTGATCTCTATCCGAACGGAATAGAAATCGATTCAGCCCGTTTGATGATCGAGGAGATGCGCAAATCCGGTGCCAAAAAGTTTCCCGATCCGGTTAAAAGCGGTGTATACAAACTCTTCCCCGACGGGCAGATGGTATTCTGCGAAAACGAGCCCGGCGAAGAACTCTATATCATCAAAGAAGGGAAAGTGAAGATAACAAAGGTAAGTGACAATAATGAAATCCTTCTTTCCGTGCTCCGCGAGGGAGATATCTTCGGCGAACTCGCAATCGTTTCTGAAAAATCGCGCAACGCATCCGCCATCTCCATTGGCCGCACAGCGCTTCTCCCCATTCGCAAAGAAACACTTTCATGGGTTCTTTCAAAATCGCCGGGCATCATCAATAAAATATTTATGGCAATCAGCCAGCGCATCTGGTTTACCTATCTCAATCTTGAAGCTAAGCTCTATAACAAACCCATAACCCGAGTGTACGCTCTCATAGAAAACAGACTTCTCCAGGATAATGTATCCCTGAAAAGCAAAGAGCCGGTAGTGATCAATTTCAGCATTGAAGAGCTCTTACACGCTGCCGGCGTCACTGGAAACATTAAAGACCAAACTGCAGGGCTTCTACTCGAAGACACGAACTTAGAATTCAATTTCGGCCAGCTCACCGTCCGCAATCCCAGCATCCTGCTTTCACGGGCAAATTTTTACAAATCCCGCGATATGATGCATACACAGGCAAACACGGCTGTACCAAAAGAAAAACCAACACACGAAACTGTTTCTTCTCCTGAAGAATCACCCCCCAAAATCGATATTAGCGACGAAGATTCCAACCTCTCTACCCAAAGCGCCGCAGATGCTGTATCCAATCCAAAGCCGGATGAGTTCGATGTACCGGTTGACATTGACGAGGATATGAAGCTTCCCTCTCAAGAAATCAATATCGATTAATTTCAAAAACTTCTACTTTTTTGAAAATGTATTGACGCCAAAATCCTTGCCTGTACTTCCTATCAAAAGCCGCTCATTTTTGGGCGGTTCGATACTCTTCGCCAAAAAGGTGGCTTATGAATTATTCTCTTGTGAAACAGTTTGCAAATAATGCCATTGATAATTTTTTCAATTTTTTTTACAAATGGGTAGATTTTTTCAAATTGCTGCTCGAAGTCCTTCTCTCTTTCTTAGACATCTGGGTCACGTTTTTCCAAATCTTTTCAAACGCCTACATGTATGTGTACTATCTCATTCTGTTCTTTATCGACAAATCGACCCAGTCCAGTTCTGGCTTCTTTTTCTGGCGGCGAATTCCTAAACGCGTTGCCTATACTCCTTCCAGGGTGTATATAAAAGAAATCCATAACCCCATTCCCGGCATGTATGGCAGGAAGGCAGCCGAAGTCACCGTAAAAACCGCCTCTGCTTCAACACAGGCAGTGAAGGAAACAGTTTCAGCGACCATACAAAAATTCGGGAACAGGCCTTCCGGTGCGAAAACCGATAGGTTTAAAAAAATGATGCAATTCTTCAGTGAACTTTTCGGTTCTATAAAAAAATTCATCACGGCACCTGTGCGCACCGTCGCGGAATTCATCGTGCGAAAAATGAACCCCCCCCGTGAAGAAGAACCCGCTGGCAACAAGCGTCTTATTGATGAATACATGCGAGAATACGAAAGGAAGCACAGGGCATGATGAAACCGACGGGCATTGCGTTGTTTCTGAGTATATTTCTTCTCCAAAGCGCCTCTGTTTTCTCCATCAGCGGCAGAGAAATTGTTGAAAAATCTGAAGAGGCCGTACGCGCCAACTCTCTTACCGGCACCTACGAGATCACCGTCAAAACGCGGAGATGGACGCGCACCATGTCGATGAAGTACACGGAAACCAGAAAAAAACGCACTTCATTCGCGGAAATCACCTTGCCAAAGAAAGATGCAGGAAACCGTTTTCTCCTCATCGGCGACGACATGTGGCATTATGTTCCAAAAATTCAACAGACAGTAAAAATCGCTCCTTCGATGATGCTTCAGTCCTGGATGGGCTCTGATTTTTCAAATGATGACATCGTGAAGGAATCCAGTATTCTCCACGATTACACACATAAGCTTGTAGGTACAGAAAAAATCGACGGAATACATGTGTACCGCGTAGAACTCACACCGAGAAAGCACGCTGCGGTAGTATGGGGGAAGATTCTCTACTTTGCGCGCACCGCAGATTTTCTGCCAGTAAAACAGGAATTCTACAGCGAACATGGAGAACTCCGCAAGGTGCTCACCTGTTCGGATTTTAAAATTATGGGAGGAAGGCTCATCCCCACGGTGTATAAAATGCAGCCCGCAGGCAAAGACCGCTATACGGTCATGGAAATAAAAGAAATATCCTTCAATATACATATTCCTTCCAGGATCTTCACGCTCCAGAACCTGACGAGAAAGTAGGAGGGCGGGTGAACAATTTCATTATGGTATTTCCGCTCGCCTGGCGCAATCTCCGCAGAAACCGCCGAAGGACGCTTCTCACACTCACCACCATAATAGTCGGCTGCGGGATGATACTCTTCAACAATGCGCTTTTCTACGGTGGGGCAGCTGCAATGATTGAAGATGCGGTTTCGCTAAATGCCGGTCATCTGCAGATTTTCGATAAAGATTTCCATGAAAGCAAATCACTTGAATATTCTTTTATTCCTGATAAATCACTTCTTGCAGCTCTTGATAATCTCAAACAGAAAGGATCCATACTTGGATATACGCCGCGGATTGAAACTTTCTGTATTCTTTCTTCGGGCAGTGCCACAGAAGGAGCCATTGTACAGAGCATCGAAACACACACAGCTGAAGGCGTGATATCAATTCATAAAAACACTTTACCCGCAGGAAGCCCATTTACTCTTCAACATAACGACAGCGTGATGCTGGGAGCTATTCTTGCCGAAAATTTAGGTGTTTCAACTGGCGCATGGGTGAATCTGGTATCGCAGGCATTCGACGGCACCATAGCTGCAGGGCGTTTTAAAATCGGCGCCCTTGTGAAAACAGGGAACCCCGTCTACGATGCCTCCATCATTCTTCTCCCTCACACGACTGCGATGGAGACTTTCGCCATGCACGATAATATTTCTTCGATTGTTGTTCGTTTGTCAAAGGAAGCTAATGCCGACACAGTGGCCAGAGAAATTTCGCGCAGTGCCGGGACACTTGAAATCGCCCGATGGGAAAAGTTGATTCCTGAAATAGTTCAGTTTGTGGAGCTCGACAGAGTTACCGGTTATATTTTTTCATTTATCCTCTTTATGGTGGTCGCATTCACCGTGCTCAACACCATTCAGATGTCCGTTTTTGAAAGAACAAAAGAATTCGGCGTACTGCGTGCACTGGGGACCTCGCGCAAACAGATTTTCTATATGGTAATGACCGAGTCGCTTCTCATGACGGCAATCGGCGTAACAACCGGAACACTGCTTGGATTGGGCATAAGCGCTTTCGTCGAACACCATCCTTTCGACTATTCACGTTTCGCCGCTGAATTCGCTGTCTGGGGTGTGTATACCACCGTCTATCCGGCGGTGGCAACTGTGCAAAATATACTAATCACCGCACTACTTACGTTTATGCTGTGCGGATTTTTTTCACTGTTTCCCGCTCGCAGAGCGATGAATCTTGCTCCCGTAGACGCGATGCGACAATAGCGAAGGAATCGACAATGAATATCCTCTTTCATATTTGCTGGAGAAACATCTGGCGGCATAAACGGCGCTCACTTATTGTGATTTCATCTGTTGCCGTTGGCGTATTTTCGATGATATCAGCCATGGGACTTTTAAACGGCATTATGACCCAGATGGTTGACAATACCATCAATACCGCACTTGGACATATTTCAATCCAGAAGAAAGGCTTTCAGGGCTCTCTTCGAAGCGACTATTCCTATGTGCCCACTGAAACTTTGTACACGGCAATCAGCCGCTTTTCCGCATCGCAAAAAGGGTATGCGCCACATATCAAAGTGAAAGGAATGGCACGCTCCAGCGCTTCTTCACGGCCTGTGGTAATCACCGGTATTGACCCCTCTAAGGAGCGCGCGGTGTCGCATCTGGCCGAATACATCGTACCGATGACCGGCTCCTTTCTCGAGAGTTCGGACGAAGAAGCGGTGCTGATTTCTAAGAATTTGGCCGAAGTGCTGGAGCTTTCCCCCGGCGATAAAATCATCATCATGATACAAAATACAAAAGGCGAGCTTACAGCCTCTGCTCTACACATCAAAGGCCTTTATCTCACCCCCGTGGAAAGCTTCGACCGTCACACCATTTTCATCGGACTGAAAAAGCTGCAGGAGCTTGCGGGATTTGGAAATAAAATCAGCGAAATAACCATCACTCTGAAAGAACGCAGTGCATCAACTGCGATAAAATCAGCACTCCTCCCTTTCGTGCAAAACGCCGGGCTTGAGGTTCTTACCTGGCAGGAAATGGCGCCGAATCTGGTTCGCTCCATCGCGATTGTCGATACCATGATGTATGTAAGCTTTTGTATTATCTTCATAACCGTCATATTTTCCATCGCCAACACACTTGTGATGGCAATCATGGAGCGATTTTGTGAAATCGGCGTGATGAAATCAATCGGCACGGAGCCCCGTATGATTTTTTTCATGATCGTATTCGAATCGATGCTTTTGGGCATTACCGGGTTGGTGTGTGGCATTGCCGCAGGATGTGCTGCGATGGCACTTCTCTCAATCGTCGGCATAGACCTTTCAGTCTATGCCCAAACCCTGCGTGCGATGGGAAGTGGAAGCATCATCTATCCAGCCATTCGCGCCTTGGATGTGCTCATGGCAACAATCATTGTGATGGTCACCACAATATGCGCCGCGATCATTCCTGCACGGAAAGCCGCACGGATTGAACCGGTGAAAGCGTTATCGCACATATAAGCTGGAGGAAATCTGATGTCAATCATTGAACTGCATAATCTCATAAAACACTACGACATCAACGGTATTTCTATTCCTGCGGTAAGAGGTGTAAATCTTATAATCGGCAAAGGTGAATTCACGGCGATAGCCGGCCCCTCAGGATCCGGAAAAACCACGATACTCAATCTCATCGGGGGGCTCGATATGCCAAGCAATGGCACAGTGATGGTGGGAGGTAATGATCTTTCACATCTTTCACAAAAAGAGCTTTCCGAACTGCGGCTTCGTAAAATTGGTTTTGTGTTTCAGGCCTACAATCTCATTCCCGTTCTCACCGCACTTGAAAACGTAGAGTACGTGCTTCTCCTTCAGGGAATAAAACGTGATGAGCGCAAAATCAGATCTGCTGCGATGTTGCGCGAAGTGGGGCTTGGATCTGAAATTGATCGCTTCCCGCGTGAACTTTCCGGCGGTCAGCAGCAGCGTGTGGCTGTTGCCCGTGCAATCGTTTCGGAGCCCGACATCGTACTCGCAGATGAACCAACTGCAAATCTTGACCAGAAGACTGGAGAAAGTCTGATCGATCTCATGCATCATCTCAATCGCACCAAAAACATCACTTTCCTCTTTTCAACTCACGACTCGATGGTGATGAATCGCGCAGAACGGCTCATTCATATCATAGACGGGCGGATATCATCGGATATTCAAAAAATCCGGAAAATATCGAAGTCTGCGCCATTGCGAAAAAAACGATAATGTGCCATCGTTGGTCATGACGTCATTGAAACAAAAAATTTTTGCATGTGTTTCATCCATTGTGCTTTTTTTTAATTGTATCGACGCAGCACTTTATGCCGATACAGATTCAACGCAGGAAGAATCCTTTGCCTCCTCAAATGATGTCTTTTCTTTACGCGCACACGTAAAAGATTTATTCGCCTGGATGAGGACGGACAGCTACTCTGAAACCCTAAAAGAGAAAGACCTCCTGGCTAATCTTACGCGCGTGCGCCTTTCCCCGGAGCTTAATTTTGAAGATTCGCTTACTTTCCATCTGGATTTCGACAATGAAGTCATTGCGGGAAATTATTTGCGTAGCAGAGAATTCAATGTGTACTGGAGGGATCCCTATGAGAACTACAACGACTTCTTCCATGCTTCGCACGAAGTAAAATACACGGAAGATTATTTGTACCGCGCGAAAATTCATAGGGCATATGCGAAGGCCATTCTGGGAGACTTCACCTTTTCTGTGGGCCGTCAGCAATTCCGCTTTGGAAGCGGAAGGCTCTGGAATCCGCTTGACGTGTTGAATCCCATAAATCCTCTCAACTTCGAAGGGGCATCCGAACAAAAGGGAATCGACGGCGCAAGCGCCGAATATTTCATAAACGACAAAACGGTGATCACTGCCGTCCTCTGCCCCCAAAGGTCAAACGACGACTTCAGCGAGTCATTTTCGACAAGCAATGTAAAGGTCATCGGCAGATTAAAAACGAACATCTCGTTTGCGGAAATCTCTTTGCTTGCCGGCAAATTACCCGAACGGGAAGCATACGGAGGTGATATTTCACTCATCCTCTTCGGCGGCACATTAAGAGGAAGCGCGCTTTTCACTCGCGAAGAAATAATTGAGCATACCATCATCGCCAATGGTGGATTTGAATATACCTTTTCGTTCGGACTCTATTTTCTGCTGGAATACTTTTACAACCGCGCATCTCTCAATGCCGAGCCGAAGCTTTTAGCCGCATATGTATCGTCTCTTTCATACAGTTTCGATGATGCCGCATTTCGTCTTCTTGCAAATCGCTTTCTAACCTTCAACAGGCACTATGCGGCATTAGCGCTCGGGTACGACATCACACCGCTATGGCGTGCGGAGCTTTTTACAATTTACGATTACGAAGGGGAATATATCCTTATAAACCCTTCAATACAATACAACCTTTATCAGGATATCGACCTTTCCTGCGCCGTCATGTACGCATGGAAGGCTAAACAGACATCTAAAAGCTCAGAGCTTTCGTTTGTGGAAAAGCATCCTCTGGTGTATGCAATGATGACATGGTTTTTCTTATAGCGAAAGACAACCATACCTCGATAATGAAATTTTCCATAATCTGAAAGACAAATCCGTTTTTTTTCTGTCAGGCCTTTGCTTAGGAGCATTCAATGGCCTGGAGGTCAGGACTTCTGTGCCGATACGCTTTATGAATAAAGCACCCCCGCTTCAGCGGAACAAAAGTAAAGGCATATACTGATTATATCAATATATGCCTTTTTCTCCGGACGATTATTGACATAAATGATAGTTATTTCTACACTGCTTTACTTTTTCGTCAAATTCCAGTTCCCTCCGCCGGTTTCACTGTTGCCATGCCCCCATGGTCCGGTCAGAGTTCGGCAATCTGGCGAAATTGTCCACACTCCTTTGCCTCCCATTACGGTTCCTTCATACCAGATGTAATGGATGGTGTTCCCCAGTCGCATTCCGGAAACTGTGCCTTTTTGCCAGGTACCGGTGACCATCTTTCCTTTCTCGGTGAGTTGCACATCACCCCAGTCGCTCGCATACACGCCAGTAACCGGGCATACCGCCATTGAGGAAATCTGGCCCAAAACCATGCAGAACGCGAACACTGCCAATACGACAATAACTTTTCTCATATACATAACCTCCTTGACATTGTACCGCTGTTAATGAAAATCCATTAACGGTAATATATATATAACTATAACTTGCCATCCTGTCAACTTTTAGTTTTTCATTCTCAGATGTTTTCCCATATTTTAATCTAAAAGCTTTAATCCTTACAAATCAACATCTTATGTAAAACAGTTTTAGAGGTTCCCTTATTATCATCTGGTTAACAGCAATCATTGTAAAATTCATCATATCCACTGCGCACACGTAAACTATTGTACTTACTTTAATATCAAAGTCCCGCGCCTTTCATCGCGGGACTTTGATGTGAAAAAATAGCAGCGATTGCTTTTCTAATACATTTCTGTCAAAATGCCACTCCAATCGCAAATTCCATACCCGCTCTCACTCCAAAAATCATTCCTGCAAACAACTGTGCGGCTATGGCATCAATTTCTTTCTCCTCATCTACGTCGCAGTCTGGATCATAAGCAGGATATCTCTCTTGCGATGTTCATATATAAATCATGAGTAGCCACAATGCATTTCAACTAAAACAGGGCGGCGCTCAGTTCAAAAGCACATCATCAATCCCAGATTTTTCTAAACGAGAGACGCTCTTTCAAGGTAAAAAAATCGCTCCCCTTTGGAACAAGCCTGAGCTTCGTTTTAAGCGTCTGATCATCGATGAGCTGGTTGAACGGGACCGCCTTCAGGTCGAAATTATCGGTGACAGAGACCATCACGCCGAAAATGTTTTCACGGTAAAATTTATATGCGCCATAGCCGAGCATGCTTCCCATCACCACATCGAAACTGATGGGGGCCGAAGCACGAGTTTCATATCCTATCTGTTTCGCATTGATTTTCACTTCAAGTCCCGTTTTTTCCTTATAGAGAACTTTCACACGGTCGGCCAGAATCTGGGAAATGTTAGCCTTTGAAAAGATCACATTTCCGTGGCGATCGGTCTCTGTGGGCTTCAGCCCTTCCGGAAGTTTATCCGCCAGCCCTTCCGCAATCGCAATCACTCCATAGGGTCTGCGATTGTTTTCCCGCGCAATGATGGTATCGGTGATTTTTTCCACAATCTCGTCAACGTTCATCGTATCCGATTCAATATCTTCGCTTGAAATCATGAGGATCGCTTCGGCAGAGATGCCGGCTGCGTAGGTGATCCAGCCTGCTTTGCGGCCCATCAGTTCTACAATGAAAAAGCTGTCGGTCGCCTGCGCATCAGCCTTGAGATTCAGCATGATTTTCTGCGCAGTATCCACAGCCGTCCAGTATCCGAACGTCCATGGTATGCCGTAGTAGTCATTATCAATCGTCTTGGGGATATGTATGATCGGCATGCCCATAAGATATAGATAGTTCGCCGTTTTCAGAGTATCATCACCGCCAATTGAAACCAGTGTCCCGATGTCGA
This sequence comes from Leptospira biflexa, assembly GCA_020721925.1. Taxonomy (GTDB): domain Bacteria; phylum Spirochaetota; class UBA4802; order UBA4802; family JAGODF01; genus DYLV01. Next base: position 34,474 of record DYLV01000003.1, on the reverse strand, counting down.
GGTAATCACAAGCCTGAAGTATATTTCGCAATCTGATATTTTTTTCCGAATTCTGAAGGTCCTTCATTGATTTAATTTCTTTTCCGGGATTTGCCCGCGAAGTTTTAAGATAAATCCCACGGTCATTTCTGAACCTGGTGATATCATACGTTATTTCTTCAAAATGAGTTCCTTTGCGAAGCCTCGGATTGTTGATATTGAAGTCCTGGATAAATTCATACCCTCGATAAAACCCAATCACGGGAATGTTATGATCCAAAAAATTCAGCGCGGTGGATGAAATCACCGTATTCGCGCTCGGCGCCGGCCCTCCTGAGAACAAAATCCCGACTTTATTTCCTTTAGGTTTGCCGCTCATTTTCACATACTCTCCAATAATGGTCTAATAATAAAAATGATGGTGCATAAACAACCATCACGATTTGATCGTTCGGGATGGACATATATATTCCATTTAAGTTTTTTGCAATAAAAAAACAGCAGCCAAACGCACCCAATACATGGTGTTTCTGAGACACAATGGGCAAACACCAATACCATTGAATGTCCCATATGAAGATTTACTGATTCCGCGCATGTAATTTCAAAGCACAGTGACACATACGTATCGCCTATGAGTTTTGAAGAACCACCAATGCGTCCACCGCTATCGGACGGTCATCGCACACGATGAGAGGATTGATATCAATTTCGGCGATTTCATTGAATTCAACTCCTAAATTACCCACCCCCACCAGCGCTTTCGCAAGAAGCGCTTTGTTAACCGCGGGACTACCGCGGAAAGACCCGAGTATTTCCTTTGTGCGTATTTCTTCTATCATTTCATAGGCGTCATCCATGGTAATAGGAGCAACCCGAAAACTTACATCATGCAAAACCTCGGTAAATACACCGCCAAGTCCGAACATTACACAGGGGCCAAACTGCGCATCTCTGGTCAGACCGATGACAAATAAACGATCCCCATCGACCATTTCCTGCACAAGCACGCCATCCAGTTTCATCCCCCTGTTCATCAATTCTTCGAATGCAATGCTGACCTCCTCTTTTGTATGAAGACCTACTTTCACCATACCGTACTCAGTTTTATGCATCAATTCTGGAGAACAGCCTTTGAGCGCCACCGGCATGCCGATATCCATTGCCGCCTTTACCGCCTCTTCCTTTGTTTTCACAAGAATTTCTCTTGTTATCGTTACTCCCGCTTTCGCAATCACGCGTTTTGAGTCGTACTCCGAAAGGGCTTTCTGCTTCTTATTCATTGCTTCAAGGATAATCTCTTTCATTGCAACCTCCCAATTTTATGCAGATATTTTGCATATCCATACTGCTTTGCCAGACACCTCACAGCCTCTTCTGGTGTTTTGAAAATCATTGCGCTGTATTTTCCTTGCCTCTGCGAACGGTGAACGACAGGTTGGTCGGGCGGCGATACCAATGCAACGGGATAAATCGGCTTTTCGTATTTCTCCATCAATTCCGCAATGGTGTCAAGAAAGGCGGACTGAAGCCCATCAAGGTGTCGTTCCATTTCTGCAAGATCCATCTGCACATCTTTGCCGAGCTTGATTGTGGCATTGTAAAGCCGCAGTACCGTTTTGAATGAATTGATGACGCCCAAAAATATGATTGCATCATACGAATCTGAAGCCGCCATAGCCTCGACCGATTCCCTGAAAAGATGCGGATCGGGCTGGCCTACAAGATCGACCGGATTACCTTTACTCCAGAAATCAGGCAACATCGCATTGAGACGTTCCCTTACATCTTCCGATAGCGGGGGAAGCACCAGACCATGCTCTTCACACTCGTCGGCGGTAATAACTCCCCATCCTCCCCCGAGCGTCACCACGCCGATCCTGTTGCCTTTTGGAAGCGGCATGGTATCGAAGGCGGCAGCCAACGTGAGCATTTCCGACTGTGTATTCACCATGCACACACCGCACTGTTCCATAGCAGATTTAAAAATGCGGATGCTGCCGGCAAGCGCACCGGTATGGCTCATGGCAGCTTTGGAACCAATGCCCGTCCTTCCTCCTTTTAAAAGCACCACCGGCTTGTTCGGCGTAGTCCTTCTGGCTGCTTCCATAAACGACCTGCCGTTATCCACCCCTTCCACATACATGATGATGACTGAGGTATCGCTGTCCGAATTGAAATAATCCAGATAATCTTCACACATGAGCACCGCTTCATTTCCTGACCCGACAAATTTGCTGAGCCCTATGTGCTGCTGTTCCGCCCAGTACATAATCTGATTTCCCACATTGCCGCTCTGCGCCATAAGCGATATGCCGCCGGGGATAAGACGCACGTGTGAAAACATCGCATGAAGATTGATTTTAAAATTCGCCATCCCCATCGTGTTGGGGCCGACGATATTCATCCCGTGCGTATGTGCGAAATCGCTCAGTTTCTTCTCAAGTTCCTTCCCGGCCTGGTTCGTTTCGCTAAAACCGGATGAAACAATCACAATATTTTTCACATCCACTGAAGCGCACTGCGCCAATACTGCCAGGACGGAATGTGCAGGCACGGTTATCACCGCCAAATCCACCGGTTTGCCAATGTCGGCAATTGTCTTGCTCACTTTTCTCCCATACACCACCTCGCTCGAAGTGGAAACAGGATGGACTTCTCCGCTGAATCCCCCCGCCATAATGTTTGAAATAATAATTGAGCCCCATTTGAGCATGTTTTCGGACGCGCCGATGACTGCCACCGATTCCGGATAAAATAGTTTTTTCAGGTCTTTCATGTTATTCGTGCTCCACGATTGTAGTGTCCATCACAACTCTTCACCGCTTTACGCTCTGATATTTTCTTTCAGCACTTCATACAGCTGTTGGACCGGTTTTTCCAATTTTTTCCCCTTCAGCGCCACAAAATAAAATTTTCGTCGTATTTTTACTCCTTTAACTTCAATGATCTGTAAGATGCCAGATTTTAATTCACGTTCCACGGCCAGAATCGATATAAAAGAAGCACCCGCCCCTGAAAGCACCGCTTCTTTCGCCATCTCCGACGTGGAACATTCCATCACCACTTTCAAATCTGGAAGATACACCCCGCAGCGGTTCAGCGCCTCTTCATAGGAGTGCCGCGTCCCGGAACCTTTCTCCCGAATGACCAATGGAATTTTTGCGATGTCGTTTGCTGAAATTTTCGAAGGATGCGCATTTTTCAGGCAGACCAGGACGATCTCATCCTCCCATATCTCGGTATAGGATAAGTGCGGATGTTTGATGATTCTTCCGACAACGGCCGCATCCGCCTCCCGCTCTTTTACCTGCTCTATGGCTTCCCGACTGTCGTAGACTTTGATGCGATATTTCACATGTGTGATTTTCCCCAGCACACGCGGCAGCGCTTTTGGAATGATGTATGCGGAGGGAATAGTGCTTGCTGCAATTGTGACCGCTATCGGCATTCGTTCATCCCCCATCTCGTGCTCGAGATTTTCAAGATCCCCCATCATCTTTTCGCAAAAGCGATAAAAAGCCTGCCCGGCCTTCGTCAGAATAAAACTTTTCGTTGATCGTTCGATGAGGTTAATACCCAGATTCTTCTCCAGCTGCCCTACATGATGACTGATGGTGGTCTGGCCAAGGCCGAGAATGCGCGAAGCTCTGGTAAAGCTTTTCGTGCGAACCACCTCAATGAAGGATTTTATCTGTTTGAGATCGAAATACAGATCTCTGTTCATGAGAATTACCGTCCGATCAAAAAAACCGAATCGTACAAACAAACGCATGAATATGCCTCTATTAACCGACATATATGTCAACCATTTCTTTCCTGACCACTACCGTCTGGCTTTTCAATATAAACTTTTCATCTGTTATCTGCCGGATATGTATATGCCGGGTAACTTCGCATAAAAAAATTATTGACGGAAACCGAAAAGCCGAAAATGATAGTAACGGGGGGATGAGTGATTTTTTCCTTACATTTATGTAAAATTAGTGTTGTGTACCCATTTTAAATATGTATAATTTATTTCTATAGTCAATGACTGAAACAATATAAAGCGCCCTGAGAAAATCGGAATAAGAATACGCGTCATGTTGATGAAACTCGGAGGGAATCCAATGTTTGAAAAAATGATTGCTCAATGTGATGCGAGTAAAAACATTATTAAGTCATTTACGAATAAAATTTAATAAAATAATTCGGCTCGGACAATATGGGATTAAATCCTTTTAAAGAATCAAATTTAAGCGACCTCCAGGCCGATATAATTGATTTTTTGCATCGCCATTTCGATGCAAAGCAAAAGAAATTGCAGTTCTGGTGGGACGACTTCCAGAAAAAAGGGCGTGAACGAATTACCATCATGTTCATACCCCACTCTGAGAAGAAAATCATTAACTTTCATGTGACAAAATTCAGTATTTTTTTCATTCTCATCGCACTGGTGCTTTCTCTTTCCATTACCTCCATCGCAATAGTGCGACACACTTCCACCGTGAAAGAAGTATCAAAGCTGAAGATGTATAAATCCAACTCTCGCATTCAGATACAAAAATACCGCGAAGAAATCAACAGGTTGTATGATGTTTTCCAGAAATTCAAACCGGAAATAACCTATCTATATTCGCTGACACCTGAAAATAACGTGGATGCGCTCTGGGCAAAAGGAGGAAATCCACAGTCCGCGCCGGCTGCAGAACTTGATGATCCAAACTCACCTCCAGTAGAAATTCTGAATACCGAAGAGATCGAACGGGAACTCAAAACCAGCAAGGAAGTTCTGAAAAAGATTAAGGCATTTTTAGAAACTCGAAAAAAAATTCTCAGCAATACTCCTTCATCATGGCCGGTTGAGGGATATATTATATCCCGATTTGGCATGCGATCTTCTCCCCTCAATTTCAGGAATGAATTTCATGCGGGAATCGATATTGCCGCATTTCCGGGAGCGGAAATCAGAGCAACTGCACCAGGAAAGATCAATGAAGTGCGCTGGGATCCGGTCCTCGGTCTCACCGTTTCAATCAACCACAAATATGGATTTATGACGCAATACTCCCACTGCCAGCGCGTCACCGTTGAGGTCGGGGATAAAGTCTCAAAGGGAGAAATTATTGGATATGTCGGAAAAACCGGCAAATCATCCCGTCATCAGTGCTTCTATCAAGTTAAGATTGGAACCGAGTTCGTCGATCCTGTACCGTATCTCAACAGAATTTCTCAGTAGTAAAATTTTTATCTCCCCACTTCCTTATTTGCCCCTTTTTTCCGTAAGGAATGCAGCTTCCATAAAGTCGCATATAATCATCTTTCAAAAACAGCCTTGCTGTATTATTTTCGCATAAGGGTAATAATTACGAATCATTACCTCTTACTTTTTCAATTATTATTTCTTGCAAAATTACCCCACGCGTGAAAGAATGCTTCGCTATAATTACATAGAACATTATACGTGTTTTTTTCTATTATGGATTTTGTTACAATAATAAAAGAACATAAAGCCAAATTCGAGCAGTTCAATAATTTGAAATTCCAAAGATTTCAGGAATTGCTTCCGAACAGCAACATAAAACGCATCGTCAACGCCATTCCCTTTTTGCTGAGTATTAACCACAAAAAATTACCAGGTTTCATTGAAAGCGATGTTCCGTTTGGAATATCAGGGTACGCGCCCGATGATGAAACAAAAAAATTTATTAAGGCCAAGTACCCTGCCGTAAAGGCCGAAGTTGATCCGCAAAACCGCTTCATCCAGATGCTCGCCGTAATGGGAAGCATCGGCACTGTTGCCTATAATAAAAAATCAGATTTCGATTACTGGGTCTGTGTGGATAAATTCAGTGTAAGTCCCACGCAGTTTTCGAATTTTTTGCTGAAAGTCGATTCTGTGCAAAAATGGGCTTCCCGAGAACTGGATGTGCCCGTTCATCTTTTTGTAAATGATATTGAAAGTATCAGAAACAACATTTTCGCTGAGGATGAAGAAGAGGCTTTCGGTTCAACCGTTGGCGCGGTATTGAAAGACGAATTTTTCAGAAGTTCGATCATCATTGCCGGAAAGATTCCCTTCTGGTGGGTTATGCCAACATCCGTTAGAGAAGACTATGACGAATTTTTCTCAAAACTTCCTGAGGAAATGAAAGAAAGCGATTTCGTCGATCTTGGGAACCTCTACGAAATTTCAAAAGAAGATTTTTTAGGTTCCGCTTTATTTCAGATAATCAAATCTTTGGGCAATCCGTTCAAATCAATCATCAAACTCGGTGTTCTGGAAAAATATCTCTTCGGAGAAGAATCATCACTGCTTTCACAAAAAATAAAAATCAATGTCCTGTGCGGAGCAATCGACGATACATTGCTCGACTCATATCTTTTCATGTTTCACGAAGTATTTGATTATTATTCAAAAACCATTTCCGATACATCCCTTCTCGACATTCTCAAGCTCAATCTCTATTTAAAAGCGGATCCTCAAATTTCACGCTATGCTGGAGTGAAGGATCAGAAAAACATCCCCTACAAAGTCAAAGCAATGCTTCGCTACGTGAAAGAGTGGAAATGGACAATGAAGGAAATCAAAGACCTCGACAATTTCGACAACTGGGACTTTAATAAAGTAATGAATTTCTGGGATCGGGTCACAAAATTCATGCTGATGAGCTATCAGAATATATCCAGGCAACTACCCCGCCTTAACCTTCAGGCAAAAGTTTCGGAATCCGATTTCATGCTTCTTTCCAGAAAAATTAAAACCCATTTTCGCCGGGAAAAAGATAAAATCGATCAGCTTATCACGTTCAAAGACACGCCCGGGGAATCGATTCTCTATGTGGAACCGGTTAACCAGGGCATTCCAAACCCTGAATGGCGGCTCTATAAAAGAGACAGGAGCGAATCAGATGCGTTTGTTGCAACCACCATCAAAACAGAATTCAATCTCTTGAAACTTTTAGCATGGGCGGCGTTCAATAAAATTTACGACTCTTCCTACACCCGCCTCAACCTTCAATCAGGCTATACAAGAATAAATCAAAATTCAGTCATTGAACTATTAAATCAGATATCGGGGTTCTTTTCTTCCGAAAAAACAAAAATTAAAAACGAATATTATCTTTCCGAGTCTTTTCGACTATTGAACATGATTATTATTAATTTTAATGTTGAAAATGCAGACTCTATCAAAACAATTCACCATCTGTATTTTACCAGCTGGGGTGAATCGTTCATCCGTGAATATCATTCAGAAAACGACCTTTCCGCAATAATGAAAGACATACTCTATGACGGCTTGCGCTTGAAAAGACCATTCGACGATTATCTCTCAATAACGACGCCGGAATCATATAAAAAATTTTATAAGACAATAATCGCAACATTTAAAGAGTCATACTCATTGATAATCGAAAAAGCTTCGGATGATAATGCCCGGTTCATCACCCGTTTGGGCAATCAATATCACATCTTCTCCAGAGAAGGCTCTACCATTTCATGCGAATCTCACAACAATATATCAAACCTTCTCGCATCTCTTTCCTTAAAGCCAAAAAATTCAATCGAATACCGATTTTTCGGCGATGATCAGAAACTTAATACTTTACAATCGATTTATCAGAACAGACGTCCCTTTTCGCTCACCGTTGTATTTGAAGATACTGCCGACAGAGTTATATTCTACATCATCAATGAAACCGGAAACTTTTTTTCTTTAATCAAACCGGCTTCGATGAAGGATATCTATCTTCTCAATATTTACGATTTTTGCAATAGAGTCACCGACTCGGTGGATCGTGCAACGGGAAGGGATATATTGTTAAAAGACAATTTTAAAATCATTAAACTCAAAACCGATAAGTTCGGCACATCAACTTTTACCGAAGTCACAAAACTGATTGAAGCCGAATTTTTAGGGAAGTTTGCCTCAGACAACGCATTTTCCGCCACCGTTTGCTATCAAAAAGGCAATCCGCCGACCTATGAATTCATTCTTCCAGGAAAAAAGAAAACCACGCCCGTAACATTGAAAGAAATTGCATCAATTGCAAAACAAATCCAGGAATTACAAAAACAGGGGATAGAAGCACTCCCGATCGTGAAGATGATCTCTTTCCAAGGAGGCGGAAGCCATCTGCTGTCGAGCAATCATTATTTCTTCGAAAAATTTAAAATAGAATTTATGATTGAAAAAAGCATAAAATAAGGGAACTTCTTAAAACTATGTAAATGGATGTTCCCTTATGTGCACGTGTAGAGGGGAAAAACGCGTACACAGAATTCCGCGCGTTACGAAAATACTCATATTTCAGGATACTACTTCATCTTTTTTCTTCTCAGCAGTCACTGTATTGCTCTTTGGCTCCATTGCCCATACAATTTTTCTGAATTATTTCCTCAAATTAATATTCACCGCCGGGGAAATTATCTTTGAAAAAACGCACTTTCTTCTTTTCATTTTCAATATCATTTTTACTAATACTTCCCTTCTCAAGGGCAATATCGAGCAGCTTTATATGCTCATCCCCCGACTTTGCTTCTTCCGGTTTTTCCTGTTTCATGGTGTCCTGAATCGCTTTCATCTTCTGATCGATCAGATCCTGCGTAACAAGCGGAACTGCTTCATCAAATTCGTCGACCTTCTCTTTCTTTTTTGCTTTTTTTCCCTTACTTTTTACCACTTTTTGTTTAGAATCAAACGGTTCTTTCTTCTGCGCTTCTGCCAGAGCTTCGGTCGGCTCTTCAGATTCCTTCTCTTCAATAAATTCTTTCGGCGGATTTTCTATTCGAAGCTCCATCAACTTGATCTTGTCCCCAAGAAGGATGTTTATCTGTTTTTCAATGGACATGTATATCGGGGTAGAAAAAGATTTATTCCTCGCGAGAGATTTTTCAAGCTTTCTCAGTTCCCGTATGTCTTCATCTATGCTTTCGATCTTTTTCAATACATGGACTACTTTCATGACGCACCTCGTCTTCGGATGATAGCGCTAATTCCCTCCCCGTGAAACCTCCTGTAAATTGGGAAAAGTCGCTCTTTTGCGGAAATTGTGCTAATTTTTATATTAAAAGCCGATAAAGTCAAACCAATTTTCCTTTTTTAAAAAATTATTGTCTGATCCTTTTCAACCGTAAATTCGGTATGGCATTCAGGGCAGAGATATATGCCGCTTCGCAGCACTCGTGTAAACGTGCCACATTCCGCACATTCAACAACGAGGGGTATTTCAAATTCTTCACCATGTTTTCTGCCTTCCTCAGCGATTTCCTCTGACACAAGCTGTTCCGTACGCGATGATGCCGCATCAATGTCCGCAGTCGGTTTTTCTTCCTCCAGAACTTCAAACACTCCGACCGATGGAAGTGTCGCTCGAGAATCGCTTTCTTCTTTCCGGCGTTCTGCACTCTGCCTGAACTGCATGTGTTTTTCAAGTAATATCTGCCCCTCTTTTCTATTCTCTGCAAGCGAAATGATTCGATCAAGGCCAAGAATTGCAAAAAGGGTGGAAAGTTCTTCAGATGCACCGGCAAGCGTCATCATTCCGTCAGCCGCCACAATTTTTTTCTGTAAATACAGCAAAAGCCCGATTCCGGCAGAACTGCAATACTCAAGCTCTTCAACATCAATTAAAATGAACCGCTTGCCGTTTTCAATAAGTTGCGTCACAAACGATTCAAAATCTCCGGCGGTTTCGCTGTCGAGTTTGCCTTTCAGCACCAGAAGCGAAACCCTTCCATCGGAAAGCTCCTCGTGGTCAATAAATATCATTGCTCACTCCGTATTATTCTTTTCCGCACCGGTATCGCATCCCTCACAGGTCTTGTCACATCGATATGATATTCATCGATAATTTTATCCCCCCCTTGATTCTCCCCCTCTTCACGGGAGATTTCAAATTCATCAAGCTGCACCGCGATTGATTTTTCTTCATCTGTTTTCACTTCCCATTTCTCAATGCCGGCATACTGCTGTATTTTTCTGTACCTCAAAACTACGAAGAATGAAATAATCATCGCCAACGCAAGGGACGTGGCACATAATATTTTTATCAGGAGTATTGAGTATCCGGCAAGAGAATAAATTTCCCTGTGTATTCTCTCCTTGCTGATGAGAAAATTAACCGTGCCAAGTGGCACTTCTTTTCCTTTTTTAATCGTGTACACAGCTTTTGTTATGAGCCATCCAGTGGTATCAATTCCGTTGTAAAAATATTTTTTCAGCAACAGTCGCTCATATTTTTTAAAAGGAATTTTTTCCCCGATGATGTTGTAGTCGATTATTCTTATATCATGCGATTTATTTCGAAGCGGTCCCAAAATGAGGTCAGTATTGTACGCAAATTCATCGTATGCAATATTACCTCCAAGTTCTTTTTCTACCTCTTTTCGCGAATGAGCCACGATCGTTCCATTTTCAAGAACAAAAAACGCCTCATCGATGATGTTTTCTTCAATTTTGGTGTGGACCAGCGCTTTCAGCGCAGTATAGTCGTTGAGTTTATAACTCAGAGTTGCCAATCCTGCCAGAGATTCTGCAAGCGGTGCCGCATAACTTTTAGTTGATGCGACGATTCCGGCGATTCTTTCCCTTGCGGAGAAATAAAAATACCCTGCTGTCACAAGAGCGGAAACGATTAGCATAAATAGTAATAATACTACAAACATCACGAAAGGGAAACGCTGTCTATTCGGTTCTTTGCCCATGTTCCTTGCTTTTCGTAATAAAAATTGCCCATTCCCAGGCAAAAGTGATATCGAGCAATATAGGCCGCACATCCCCCGCAATCAAAAATTTAAAACCACGAAAGGCGGCCTGTTTCAAGTATCCCGTAAACAATTCTTTACATATTATTATCGGTACTCCTCTTCTATAAATGGCCAATTTTTTTCACGAAACTCAAAATACCCGCCTGATATTACATAGCTGGCAATTTAAAAAATCATATCACTGATATTTCATTATGGATACAATACATAGAGAAACTTGTTTTGCTGATGTTCATTTTTGGGATAAAATCTCTTTTAATCGAAGCCACCCGTAATCAAAAAAATATCATACTTATGTGAAAAGAGCATTTTTAAAAAATGTTTAATTTTATATTTTTTATGTAGATAATATACAATATAAATAATGTATATTTTGACTATATTTATTACAGATAAAAGCAGCGTAAAGAGATGCCCATAAAACTAATCAATTAACAATTTTATGACAGTATTATTTTTTTGCTACTTTGAATACGGCACGTACATTATTTTTTACTTGATATATTTATCGCTACCCAGTGAAGTTTTATTAATATCCTACTAAGGAGCTGCCATGAAACAAAATGTTGATATGGGCGGAATTGAAAGCTTCGAAGCCTTAAAACGATCAGAAATTTTTGAACAGACGATTATCGCAAATAATAAACGACTTTTTAGCACATACATCATCATTTTTCTTCTGGCAAACATCGCCGTGACGCTCATCAAATGGCGGGGGATTGGATCGCAATATCTCACCTATACCGACATACTCGTTGAATTTACTCTCGCGGCCTCTGTTTTAATTATCTCATATCTGCTTGCCAAACGCTTTAAAGGGAAAATTGCTTCGGGCTATATTGCCATCACCGGCACGCTCACCTCTCTTCTCTTTTTCCAGTATTCATTTTTTGGAGCGCCAGAGCTGTTCGCCACCGCTTATATTGCACTCGCCGTGAGTGTTTTCTATTTCGATCGCCATATCACGATCTACACCCTCATTTTTATCTTTATTACTCAAGCCGCGCTTTTGGCATTAAAGCCTGAACTTATACCACCCGGCCCAAAGAGCAATCTTTTAGTGCGCTTCATCGTTTTTATTATGGCCGGCATCGGCGCAGCTGCGGGAACCGGTGCAACAAGGACTTTACTGATGCTGGCCATTAACAAGCAAAATGAATCGTCGAAAAACCTTTCAAATCTTCGCGAGATAGCTCATGCGGTGCGTGAATCAATTTCAGTGCTTACCTCCCAGGCAACTGATCAGGAAACTATCACGCATTCAATGAACGACATTTCACAGCATCAGGCATCCGCGATGGAGGAGATATCGGCATCCCTTGAAGAACTCGCCGCAAATTCGGAATCCATTAGCAAAATCGCCCGATCTCTGTATGAAGAGCTTGAAATTACCGTTGAATCAGTTAACGATCTAAAGCTCGTCAATGATAAAGTGCAGGACAGTTCAACCGAAATTAACAAAACACTGAACGATGTCACGGATTTTTCCAGACAATCATCAACCCATATCCAGACTACGCGCGAGCGCTTCCAGACGCTAAAAAATAAAAGCGCTGAAATGTCCTCATTTGTCCAGGTGATCAACGACATTGCCGACCAGGTAAATCTCCTCTCACTCAATGCCGCAATCGAAGCGGCACGTGCTGGTGAATCCGGCAGGGGATTTGCGGTTGTGGCAGATGAAATTTCAAAGCTGGCAGACGCAACATCGCAGAACTCAAAAGAAATTGAGAAGATCATCAAGGAAAACCAATTTCTCATCGATGAAAGCAACAGCCAGATCACTCGTTCCGCGGAGATGATGGAAAAACTGAACCAGGCGATCGAAGGGATTAAAAACGAGATTATCGGCGTGGGCAATCTCATAGGAGATATCGATACTACAATAAAGACCATAAAGAATCTGAATATTAAAATACATGAATCCAGCAAGACCATTGAAAATGCAACGGCTGAACAAAAAATCGCAACGAATGAATCGAGTCAAACAACTGCCGACATTGCAAAAACCGCGCAAGACATTGTGAATATCGCGGAAAAGATTTCACACTCCACTCGAACTATTACGGCGCTGACATCCGAACTATCAGAACTAACAACGCGAATGATGGCTTAGCACAGGTAATTTTTTTCTTTGACAAAGATTCAAGCTCATCTTAATTATTACCGCGATTGATCGATACCTCTTTATTTCCATTGAAGTTAACTACCTTTTTTGAGGGAGAGAATAATGAAATATCTGGTGCTCGGTTCTGGTGGCAGAGAACACTGCATTGCATGGAGGCTTCTCAACGATGGAAGCGCTTCAGAAGTGTATGTCGCACCGGGAAATGGGGGCATTGCACCCGAGTACTGCATTCCCATTGATCCTGCCAATTTCGATGCGGTAAAAAAAATCTGTCTCGAAAAAAAAATCGATGTCGTGATGGTGGGCCCTGAGGCACCTTTAGTTTCGGGTGTAGTTGATTATCTCTCAAAAGAAAAAATTCCTGTATTCGGCCCTTCCCGTCAGGCGGCAATGCTGGAAGGAAGCAAGCTCTACGCCAAACGAATCATGGAAAAATATGGAGTGCCCACTTCCGCACACCGTGATTTTCAAGGAAAGGAATCTATCCTTTCGTACCTCTCCCGCATCAAAGACTATCCAATCGTCATCAAACTTGACGGCCTCGCGGCGGGGAAAGGCGTCTGCGTTGCCTCCAGCCAGGAAGAGGCCCATAAATTCGTATCTGAAAACTGCTTTTCAGACTCGATTGTCTTCATTGAAGATTTTATCGATGGGGAAGAAGCGTCGGTACTCGGCATTTCCGATGGGGAAAACATTTTTCCGTTTATTGCCGCACAGGACCATAAAAGAGCGTTTGATGGCGATAAAGGCCCGAATACCGGCGGAATGGGCGCCTACGCTCCTGCACCCGTAATCAACGAAACACGCCTGCGCCAGGTCCGTGATGAAGTGCTTGTGCCTGTCATCAACGGCATGAAAAAAGAAGGCCATCCTTTTAAGGGAATTCTCTACGCCGGCATAATCGTACGCGGTAGCGATATTAAGGTGCTTGAATTTAATGTTCGCTTCGGAGATCCGGAAGCGCAGGTACTTCTTCCTCTTTTGAAAAACAAACTCGGCGATTTAATTGAAGCCTCTATCACCGGAAATTTATCCAAAAAAATCCTTGAATTTCAACCACGCCATGCTATTACCGTGGTTATCGCCTCGGGTGGATATCCCGGAACCTACGAAAAAGGCAAGCTCATAGTAGGCCTTGACAGAATTTCATCCGATATTATTGTGTTTCATGCAGGAACACAAAGCAAGAACGGTCAAATTCTTACTTCGGGTGGACGTGTGCTCAACGTCACCGCGTGCGCCGATACGCTTTTACAAGCCCGGGAAAAAGTATATCAGGAAATCACAAAAATCTTTTTTGAGGGATCTTTTTTTCGATCTGATATCGCTTATCGGGCAATTCCAGCAAGATAAATTAATATGGCAAAAAAAGTATCTATTTTTATTCGACCGGATGATCGAAAATCTCTTGCATTGATTAGAGAGCTCACCTGTTTTTTTGAATCGAGGGCTATTGAAACAATGCTTCCCGATCATGATATTGTGCTTGAAGACGAACGCCTTTCTCAATACATTGCACATCCCGACGATTACATAACACAGCCCGACCTTATCGTCGTAATCGGCGGCGATGGAACATTTCTCATGGCGGGCAGACATTTCTGTGAAACCGGCAAACCGCTTTTCGGCATCAACAGAGGCAGACTTGGTTTTCTCACCAATTTTGATCCCGAGGATGCCATACCCTATCTCACCCGTTTTCTTGAAGGCAATCTCGCTGTCAGCGAGCGAACCATGCTCGAAGCCCGACACATCCGTTTTGGTGAAGAAATCGGCTGCAATGTTTTTTTAAATGATGCGGTCATTTCCAAAGGTGCATTTTCAAGGCCCATTCAGCTTCTCCTTGAAATCGACGGCAATTTTCTCAATCAGTATATGGGCGATGGCATCATCATTGCAACTGCCACCGGCTCCACTGCGTATTCCCTTTCTGCAGGAGGGCCCATCATTTTCCCCACCATCCCCGACGTGTACATCATCAACCCGGTCTGCCCGCACATGCTGGGAATACGCCCAATGATTGTTCCTCTCGGCTCGGTGTTGAGCGCACAGGTGATTTCAGAATTCGAATTTCTTCTGTTAACCATCGATGGCCAGGAAGCAATACGGATTGAAGGCGAAGACAAAATTGTCATCCAGAAATCAGATAAGACGCTAAAGATCGTTGACCATCCCGAGAAAACCTATTATTCCATACTCAGGGAAAAACTCGGCTGGGGAATTCAAAAAGGATCATAGATACATCGATGCTTGAGGAACTTCGCATAAAAAATTTCGTTTTGATCGAGGATTTGACATTGAAATTCGGCCCCGGGTTTAATGTGCTCACTGGAGAAACCGGTGCAGGAAAATCCATTCTCATCGACGCGCTATCTGGCGTTTTAGGAGAAAAGATGACCACCGACATGATCCGTTCAGGTTTCGACAAAGCCGTCCTGGAAGGTGTATTCAACATCGCATCCGCTTCAAATGTTCGCTTCCTTTTAGAGGAATCCGGCATCGACTGCGACGATGACATACTGGTTCTTCGGCGGGAGCTTTTCTCGAGCGGAAAAGGTCGTTGTTTTGCAAATGCGACACCTATCCCTATAAACCGCCTCAAAGAAATTTCCGATTACCTGGTCGACATTCACGGCCAGAATGAGCATCAAAATATCTCGAGAATCGCAAAGCATCGGGAGATTTTAGATTCATTTGCGGGGCATCAGAAACTCCTTGAAAAAATCAACGAACTCTATCACCGCCTTTTCGGTCTCAAAGAAGCACTCAAATCCCAGGTAACCGACGAAAGAGAAAAAGCGCGCAGAATTGAATACCTCTCTTTCGCCATTGAAGAAATCTCTTCTGCGCGCCTTTCGCCTCAGGAAGAAGAAGACCTCAAGAATGAATCGCAAATTCTGGCGAATGCCGAAAAAATTTTCACCGACGCGAAGCTCTCGTTTGACCTTTTAAGAAGTGATGGGGGAATTCTTTCTTCTCTGAAAAAAGTGGAACAGTGCCTCTCATCAATTTCAAAATATGACACCAATATTTCGGATACACTCGACGGAATCCGTACATCGCTGTATTCACTTGAAGATGCAGCAACGTTTCTGCGCGATTACACACGGGGTATTCACTTTTCGCCCGAACGTGTAAACGAAGTTGAATCCCGCCTGGCACACATCGCAACCTTAAAAAAGAAATATGGCGCGACCATTCAGGAAATACTCGATTATGCAGAAAAATCCCGCAGAGAACTCGAAGCAATATCGACCACCGAGGAACGTATTGAAGCAATAAAAGCAGAATTTCAAACCGCCGTCCGCGAGGCAAAGACGGTTGCCCTTGAATTATCCGAATCGAGAAAGAAGGCATCGGCTACTCTCGAGTCAAAAGTGATGTCTGAATTGAAAGACCTGGGAATGGGCGGAACTACATTTCGGGTATCCATCACACGCGAAACAAGCCCTGACGGAGACATAGAAGCCGACAGCAAAAAATATGTGCTCTATCCTCACGGAATAGACCGTGTAGAATTTTTAATTGCCGCCAACCAGGGCGAGGCGCTAAAAGAACTTAGAAGAGTCGCTTCGGGTGGTGAAATGTCCCGCATCATGCTTGCACTGAAAAATGTTCTTCTCTCCTCCGATATTGTAGAAAGTCTGGTATTCGATGAAGTTGATGCCGGCATCGGAGGTAGAACGGCTGAAACGGTCGGTCGAAAGCTCAAATCACTTTCAAAAAACAGGCAGGTTCTTGTTATCACGCATCTGCCCCAGATCGCCGCGATGTCTGATATTCATTTTACCGTCCAGAAAAGCACAGCCAGCAATCGAACCGTCACATCCGTCCAGCGTCTCGAAAGAAATGAAAAAATAAAGGAAATCGCCCGAATGCTCTCCGGGGAAAAAATCACCGACATCACGCTCAAACTTGCTGAAGAAATGGTACAATCATCGGAACGACAATGAACGGCCCGCATTCATCTCATGCATTAAAGGCAATAAATATATCGGATTTCCTTCATGCTCTTATTGCTGATGCCTGTGGACGCATATCTTTTTTTTCACACATAGATACGGAAAAACTCCATATCTGTATTTCATCAAATCGCGCCGGCGGACGCGGTGCCACCTTCGGCAAAGTTGTTCCCATGAAATTCAAAGGGGGGGAAGAGATATTGCATTATCGCGGGAAATGCTATGCGATGCCAAAAATTGAAGTGAATTCTATCAGAATATTATATATCATTTACTTTTACATCCCACGATTTACCGATCTTGCCCCAATTGAAAAAATTCGGGTGATCTTTCATGAACTCTATCATATTCACCCGGATTTTAATGGCGATATAAGACGGTTTGGCAAAAATGGCTCGGTACACGGTAAGTCAAAAAAACAATTCGATACGCAATTTGAACGCGAGGTCATTTCCTACGCAGAGGAAATCCGCAATACTCCCATGTGGGAATTCTTGTCTCTCAATACCAGCGAAATATTTAAAAATTACCAAAAAGTGCTTTCGTACCGGATGAAAACCCCAAAACCGATAATCCTTGATGCAAGCATTTTTCGTTAAAAAATATAATCACCATCCACGTGACCGGCATAATTTCTGTTCACCTTGATACCCGTTATTTTCCCGAAAAATCTGATGCCGAAAGAATTTTCTTTCAATGCCTGTACAAACCGTGATATCTCTTCTTCATCATCGGTGTCGAGTATTACCTGCACACTTCCGTCCATGAGATTCGTCGCCGAACCGCGCAGACCAAGCCGCTTTGCGGTCTGGCTGCAATAATGTCTGCAGAAAACCCCCTGCACAATTCCTGTGAGGATAAGTTCGGTCATACCTGCCATCTCACTCCCGTATAGGTCATAATAGATTGTATCCAAAATATTTTTTTTTAATTGGAAAACGCATATCCGACTGTTACTACTACTGAATTGGTATCGATATATCCACCGGATGTATCGGCATACACGGTGTCTGTTTGAGGATTGATGAGATTTATCACTTCCGAATATTTTACTGGATTCCTCATCCATTCGTAGCCAAGTGAAAGAAAAAGGCCGCCGCTAAAATAGATGATGGTATTGAGTTCAACGCCGTACACCAATCCATTCCCTTTTCTACTGTCGCCCGACACATTTTCTAAAAGCTGAGACGCAACCGGCACTGCTTTATACTGATACAGAGAATACCCGATAATCGGTGTTAGAGAAAAGTCCCACTGCTTTCTGTTTGTCGCATGGATGGCAACGCCAATGAAGAATGAATAATCGGAATACAGGATTTCTCTCTCATTCTCATATTCACTCCCGAATGTCGAGCGCTGTATCACCCAAATACGGCGCAATTTTCCGCGAAGCCCGAGATAATCAATAGGCATGTACTCATAATTCAATCCGAAGGAAAGGGGAAGATGCGCCAGCTCAATGAGTTTTGTGGTTTCATTCTCAAAGGTATATGTTGAGTTGCACACAAAATCGTCTTCCGCACGTATGACCGGCCCTGCGGCAAAACCCGTTGTCACAAAAAAACCAAGCAGCATTTGCCCACCATGCGCTCCTGCAGGTGGAAGCTCGAGTTCATCAAAATCGATCGCCCACAACTGAAGTGGAAGGATAAACAAAAGCGCCACGATGGCAAATGCCGTCCGAACCATAAAAGGAACCAAATGGTTTATTTCGCTCCCTTCTTCATTTCAATTTCCCGAAGCACTTCGACGATTCGATTGGCGATCTGGCGGGATATTTCATCGTATTTCGCACTTTCAAGAAGGGCATCGTTTCTGTTATATAAGAGGCTGAGGCTGCAGCAAAATTTGAAGCGGTACCACCATGTCCATGCTATCCCCGGCTCTTTTCGCACGGTAATCAGGAGAGTGCCGGTCTCCACGCTGACCACTTTAAGCATGAATGTATCGATGAGATTTTTCTTCTCATGGGTATCGCTCCCTAAATCAAGTGCCGAGCCGCGGCCGATGATGATGACATCCGCGCCAAGGAGTTTTCCAACCTTAACCGTTTTCTCGGAATCGAGAAGTCCGGTCATGGAAAGCTTCTGTTCTTTCAATATTTTTTCCAGTTCCTGGCGTTCCACCACCTCAACTCGTCCTGTTTTGAACAGATGATGAGTAACTGCATCGGAAAATTCGTCCCCCCAGGGCGCATTTTTTATTTCAAACGGGAACACTACAATTTTATTCAACTTTTTCGTCACGTCAATCCGCTGATTGACCGCCACATCAATCGTAGAACAACCTGTATATACGGTTGCAACCGCCATCATCAAAACAATTATCACACGCTTCATTACTATCCCCCTTCTGAAAATTAAATACAATTTTATTGTTGTTACCAGAATACCTGCGCCCACTAATAAAACCAACACTGCTCACTACACCGAAAGTCGAGCATCATATTACGCTGCAACGCTTTAAATACTCAAAAACCCGCACTCTGGATAATATAGTGATAGATACCAGCGATGTCAATTATTAATAATATCTCCTCTCGTATATAATAGAAGTAATTTTTCTTTTCGGGAAAAAAGATAATTGCAAATTATGACCGCCCAAAGAGACTATACATTGCATTAGTTAAGAATGAGTATCGTTCTATGATGCTGTTAGCGGGAAAAGTATGCGGAAAAGTGTGGGAATTTTATCAGAAAACAAGGAATACATCGAGGATGTAAAAGATATTGTCACCGGCTTTGAAGTGATTGAATTTTCTTCAATAGAAAAAACAAAACCAGAAGACATATCCATTCTTCTTACAGATATTCACATTTTTCCCGATGAAAATATTCAGTTCTTCCTTTCCAAATTGAGAAAAAAATTGCAGAGAGTTCCCACTATTATTATTTTGAATGAAAATGATCTTTCAAAAATTAATGCCGATTGGTTTTTTGACGATTTTCTCCTTTATCCTTTTAAACCTCATGAAGTTGAAAAAAGAATAATGTGTGCTATCCTGAGATCAAACCCGTTTGACAACTCATCAATCCTATCAGCGGGAAAAATAAAAATCAACACACAGGAATACTCGGTTTTTCTCAACAATGAAAAAATTGAATGCACCTATAAAGAGTTCGAGCTGCTTCGCTGTCTTGTGGAAAACAAGGGAATTGTCTTTTCACGGAAAGACCTGCTGAGCAAAATTTGGGGGATAGATTATATCGGCGGTACACGCACGGTTGACGTCCACATCCGCAGGCTTCGAAGCAAACTTGGCGAAGAATTCAGCACTGTCATCGAAACGGTGAGGAATGTCGGCTATAAATGTAAAGCTGATTAAATAACATGAATGAGCCGCAAAGGCAAAACTTTGTACGACCAATGCAAAAATGGTTTTGTCGATATCCATAAAATTCGCTTGAAAAAATTCACGGAAATTTATATGATTTTCCGCTAAACTGAATTTTCGAAATGTATGTATAATCTCACAATTTGGGCGCGAAAGGAGTTGATTGCAATGAAACAGAGAAAAAAGCTGGAAAAAGTACTGGAATCGGCCGCTTCTGATGACCTTACACAATATGTCAACCTGGTAAAAAAACTTAAAAAGCGCCTGCCTTTTTTCAAAGGAACGTCTCTTCTTGCAGCCGCGCTTCTCAAGGAATATCTTGGCGATATCAGCAAACTCGATTTTGACCCCTCGGAAATACTCACGACGCCTCCTGCAGGCAAAGTGATATTCGAAGACATCAAAGACGGCCGTGCACGGCTATTCATCAATATAGGGAAAAACCAGAAAGTAACCCCGGGAGACATCATCCGCGAAATTGTAAAGCATTCCGGCATAGACGGAAAAATCATCGGGAAAATAGATATACATTCCACCTATTCCTTCATTGAAGTTCCCGAGCAGTTTGCCGAATTGGTTATGGTTTCGCTTGATAAAACGAAATTTCGCGGTATAAATATTGTAGTTGAGCCAGCAAAAAAGCGAAAGAAATTCGAATAAACGCGCATAATGAATAAAAACGAACAGTGCCCGCTTTGCGCTACCCGTCGGTGCACGCTTCTTTATGATGGCCACATTTCGCTTTACCGATGCAAAAGATGCCATGCACTGTTTAATGCATCGCACAGGCCGCTCGAATACGGTGAATCATATTTTAACGAAGCATACCGAAACCAGTACGGGAAATCGTATCTCGAAGATTTTGATGCCATCTATGCTATGGCCAGAAAACGGCTTGCAAGAATATCTTTCCTCAGCCATTGCAAATCAGGGCTGCTTGATATCGGCGCGGCCTACGGTTTTTTTTTGAAAGCCGCCTTTGATGAAGGATTCGAAAATCTATCCGGAATTGAAATATCAGAAGAAGGCGCTCGGTATTGCGCACATACATTCGGCATCCAGGTTCATGTAACTAATTTTGAAACGTACGAATTTTCCAGAAAATTCAACATTATCACCGCATGGTATTTTATTGAACATTTGCATGATACCAGAGAAGCTTTTGTGAAGATTTACAACGCCCTCAATGAGGGCGGGATATTTGCTTTTTCAGTTCCATCTTTTTTCGGTCCGCAATTTATGCTTCACCGGAATGAATGGATCCAAAGCCACCCCCTCGACCATCGAGTAAACTTTTCCCCCCAGCTCATACGCCGCTTTCTTGGCACCCTCGGCTTTTCAAAAATAATAACATATCCAGGTGGCATTCACCCCCAGAGGTTTTTTTCACCTCACTTTGCACGAATTTCATTTTTCCGCTGTCTCTATGCCCGCGTTTCAGCAATGATTTCGTTTTCCGACACATTAGAGGTCTATGCACGAAAATAAAAAAATTTCGGATTTTTAAAAAAAAATTAACCAAATTTCAAAATATTTATTATACTTACTATAAAATGGACGAGGTAAAATTATGTCGTATTATCGCACTGTTATATTTTAGAAAAGAAGGAGGTATGGAAGAAAGAATAAAATACGCAGAGAAGTCGTTATTTTCTTTTTTTTATATTGACGCTTTACCGGCAACGGTGGATGTGGTTTTGCCGGAATCGCCTTTATGAAAAGGCGAATACTCTTACACAAGAACACTCGGGGTGTGTATGGACAGTGAGCATTGTATCGACATTTCGTATTTAACGATGAAAGTCACGGCAAAAGGCAAAGCGGTCTTTGCCAACCGGCATTTCGACGCTCATTCTTTCATTATCGAATTTCGCGGAAAAATTTACACGATGGAGGAGTATAAGAAAAGACTAAATCCGAACAACAATCACTATCTTCAAATCAGCGAGAATCTTTTTTTAGGCCCTACCAGAACGCCTGATAACTACATCAACCATTCATGCAATCCCAATGCCGGAATTAAGATTATCGGCAATTCGGTTCTTCTTTTTGCCATCAGAAATATTCATAAAGGCGATGAAATCACTTTCGATTATTCAACCACCATGGCAGAAGATTATTGGGAAATGAATTGCCGGTGCGGGTCAAAAAATTGCAGGGGTAAAATTAGGGATTTCAAGTACCTGCCGCCCGCTCTCCAGGAAAAATATATACGCCTTGGAGTAGTTCCAGAATTTGTGCTGCGCCACAGCAGGCAGTATCTACAGATTGCAATTTAGCCGCATCAGGTCTATGCTACCGGAGGCATAAAAATGCACTAATGCCTCCGGTTTACTGTCATTTATCTTTCTCTCTTTCCCCACCTGTGAGGTAAACTCTATTTTGATTGTCCACGACATCTTTTTTGTACTCGTCTGGCAATTTGTACCGCTTCTCTTCCCTCTCAAAAAACGCCACATCGTCCTTTTTCCCCTTAAATTTGGCATCCTTTTTCTTCTGTTCGAAGTGTTTCGTTAAAATTTCATACACTTTGAAATTTTGTTGCTTCGAACGCCGATAAAAATAAATCGCATCGATATAGCGATTTCTTGCAAACAGATCGTTGGCTTTATTTAAACTGAAACCGCCATTCCTCATTGCTTCATCAATTGCAGGATGGAGGTCACCTTTCCGTCCAAGCAATGCGAAACGAAATTCAGCTTTAACTTTCATCTTTATCGTCTTCCGATTGATATCTTCGGTGATTTCCTTGTACTTCCGCGCGATTTTTTCGGCCACCTGCGCGATGTTTTTCTCATTTTCAGTAAACTTGTTCGCAGAAAGTATGTACTCGTTTCGGAAGTAGAGTGAACTTGCTTCCGCATATTCGTCAACCAGGCGGTCGAATTCATCTTCCCCTCCCCCGAAATTCACAATTGCCGCATTGAGAAGCTTTATGTTTCTGAAATTCTCATAGCTCAGCCGTAGTATTACTGGAAGGGGCTGATACAATTCATTAAATGTTTTCTTGGGCTCCACCTGCTGGGAAAATCCATGGGAAGCCGTAAACGTTACGCACAACATCGCGAAGGCGAAGACTCTCCTTGTCATATCTCCAACTCCTTTCTTTGATTTTTTGCCGCAATCAAGCCCTATTCTTGCGACAGATTAGCGAATCGAATAAAATTCAATCTATAAATTAAGCATTTCCCTTCATCCATCAGAAGACAGTGGAAAATACTCAATGTTCTGAAAAATATATTACATGTACCCTTGAATTATTGTTTCTTCTTTTACCCTTCCCGTCAAGTAAAATACTGAAATGCTTCCAAACTTTCTAAAATATATTCATACTTCCTCTCCTGTACCCTTCAAGATCAATCGTTACATATTGAAAGCCCAGTCCCTTTAATCTGGTTATGACGTCGTTTATAATTAAATCATCATTAAGCATTTTTTGTATATATTTAAACGGCATTTCAATCCGGGCAATTCCATGATGATAGCGAACCCTGACCGGTGCAATACCTATTTCCGCAAGGAAACGTTCTCCCTGCCGAACCATTTCCAGCACCTCACGGGTGAGAGGGATACCATACGCAATCCGTGTAGCAAAACATGAATTGGAATACATGACCGGGAGGTTAACTCCCAGTGAATGCGCCATACGGATAATATCACTTTTCCCGCATCCAGCCTCTTTAAGTGGGGAAACAATGCCGAATTCGTGAAGTGCCTGCATGCCCGGTCTGAAATCATCCAGATCTGAACAATTCGACCCATCAGCGATGATGTCAAACCCCTGCCGGATTGCACATTCCATTATTGCGCGAAATATCTCTTTTTTACAATGATAACATCGATCGGGTGCATTGCGCACTACATTTAGATTGTTAAGAATATCTACTTCAATGATTGTGTACCGAATTTGATATTTTTGTGCAAACTCTGCGAACTGTTTTAGCTCAGAATCAATGTTCAATGCCGAGCGCACCGATATTGCCAGCACGGTATCGCCAATAATTTTTTTCGCAATATATGCCAGAAATGTTGAGTCCATACCCCCAGATACTGCCACCGCAAGCTTTCTATATTGCCGCAGGATGTTTTCGAGCGATTGCAGGCACGCACGATCGGTTTCCATAAAACCGCCCTCCGATTTAATTTTACTCTTGCAATGCAATGCCGCGATGCCGCACACTGTCATTGGAGTAATATTATTTGGAAACTTTTAAAACAATCTTATAGCTTGTTCCCCTGCGGGCGCAAAAAATAGGTAAAAACCGCTTATTCTTATGTTATTTAGAAAGATGAAGCGGTTTTTAGAGATGCTCAATATGCTGTAAAATTCATTTTATTCGGTACTGGTATAAAATACAATGACAATTTTACTGACAAATGACGACGGCGTCCTTGCAGAAGGCATACACGCCTTATTTAATACGCTATCAATGGAACATGATGTTTTCGTCATCGCGCCCGATGACGAGCGAAGCGCCTGCTCGAATGCTATAACTGTGCGGGACAAACTTTCAATCAAACAGATCGACGACCGTCATTTCGCAGTCAATGGGTATACCGCTGACTGCGTGAATATTGGGCTTAATGGCGGATTTATTCCATCCGTTGACCTGGTTATTTCGGGGATAAACCATGGGCCGAATTTAGGCGATGATGTCTATTTTTCCGGGACTGTTGCAGGTGCCCGCACCGCATGCATCTTTGGCGTTCACGGCATCGCCCTTTCGCTGGACTGCCTGGATTCATCGAGCTATTTCAGCCAGGCTTCCACTTTTATCCTCCACTTTATCGGGGACATTCTACGCTATCGGGGAAGGCCGGCCCTTTTTTTCAATATTAATTATCCCAACCTACCAGCCCCTGAAATTAAAGGTATGAAACATACTGTGTTGGGCAGAAGAAAATACAACGATATCTATACCATCCATGAAGAAAATGGACAGAGTAAAATAATTCAGCTTTCGGGAGCAATTGAGTCAATTGGTGGAGAGAACACTGATGTATTCGAGCTTCGCAGCGGTTACATTTCAGTAACCCCACTTTCGCTCGATTGCACCGACCATGAATTTTTAAGAATATTAAGGTAGAGCAATGGCTGAAACAAACATTAATGCTCGTTTGAAAAAATTACTTTCCGCCGCGCTCAGAGATTTTCATCATAACAATTATGTCGAGGCAATAAATACTCTCACAAACGCGCTTTCCATCGACCGGGAAAATCCTGAAATACTCTACAACCTTGGGGTTGCATCCTGCCATCTGGAACGCTTTGTGGAAGCAATTGATTATTTTCGTCGTCTTCTAGATCTCAGGTCAACTTCTGTGGATATTCTTCAGGTGCTTCGCTTAATTTCGTTTGCGCTCATTAAACTCAGCCTTTTCGATGATGCCCTTCTCTACAGCATGCGAGGCCTCGATTTTAAGAGTGACGATACGGTGCTTTTGCATCTATCGGCGTATGCGCGCGACATGGCGGGCAAGCACGATGACGCTATGGAATACTACAGGAAAATTCTTGAAATAGACCCGAAAAACATATCGGCAAAAAATTCACTTGCATACCTGCTCGCAAAAACTGGAGGAAATCTTACAAAAGCAAAATCGCTCGCAAAAGAAGCGCTACATGCCTCTCCCCACAATCCCGCGTATCTCGATACATACGGTTTCGTAATGTACAAAATGGGCGATATAAGCCGTGCAAATCAATATCTCACCAAAGCCCAATCGCTCAATCCAAAATCAAAAGAAATTCAATATCACCTTGCCATGGCGAAGAAAGCAGCATCCGGCGAGAAAGAACTATAAAAATTTAAGCAAATATTCAATAAAATCATCCGCACTTTGCAGGACTTTTCGCAGAACTTCTTCGCTCTCCACGGCTGTACACCACGGATTTTGCGCAGATGCCAAAATCGCCTCTTTTGCTTTTGTGCTATCGAATGTCTCCCGTACCCCAATATTTATCAGGTCGAGATCATCCATCGCACAATCAGATATTGCGGAATGATATTCCGTAGGATTGACGGCAATAGGGCGGCAGTGGGCCGCATGCGCTTCATAAAGAAAAATCCCGAAATGGCTCAGTGCCACTTTCGAAGCACAAAGAAGGCGCGCATAGTTATCATCTTCGCACTTATGGTTTCCTCCTTTTATGCCACAAAGAGGCTTTACTCCTCCTAAAAGGCAGAATGATAATTTTTCTGGAATTAGCGAAAGCAAATAATCGCGCGCATCGCCAGAAAAACCCTCATATATTGCTACATCGATTTTTTTCTCAATCGACTCACCCGAAAGCGCTTCAAGATTTTGAATAAAATTATACCCGTACAAAAAGCTTCCCTTCACCGCGTCATCCGTTTTCTCAAAATGCGGAAGTAAATCAACTCGCAGATCGGCAATCATTCTTCCTTTGCCTCTATCGTCGATGACGCACACTGATCCCATTTTTTTCAATTTGTGTATTTCATCTTTTTCTGAATCGCGCATGTCGCGAACAATGAGCCTCGCAGGATGGATTTTTTCAACCCTCCATTTTTCAAGTTCCACAGGAAATTTTCCATCGCTTTGAGAAACAAACATGCACGCGTGCACGTAATATTTTGTTCTCAGCCGCCACAAAAGCGCCGCCATCCGCTGGAAATGCCCACCCCCTAAACAGGCATCTTTCCCCGTAATAATGAGCACATCGCAAATCATCGGCTATTCCTGAACGATGAGTGGGTCATAGGGCGTTGATGAATGTTGTTATTGATTTCCATAAGTTCCGGATGGGCATCAAGGAATGAAAGGGTTTTTTTCAAAGGAAATTGCTCCCCGCGATACAGCTCGCTATACAACGCAGCGGCAAGGCGGTAATCCTCTTCCGTATCTACCGTTAATCGCACGGATGCATAACGAGGATCGATATCCACTGGAAAGCGCATAATTGAAAATATATCGGGACGCTCTTTTATGTAGGGGCTTACATGCTCCCGCTGATGCGGCGATGTGCCTTCCCTGTGCGCCCGACTGAGCGCCGCTCTCGAAAGCACCTCTATGGCACAGCCAAGCGGCAACCCTTCCGGAGCGCACAAATCGAAATTGCCGGCTATTGCCTTCAAGATGGTTTCATTGGCGTATTCGCTGTCGGTGAAAGGGTTATCGGCGGTAATGCGTGCAATAAAATCACCGCCAAATTTTTCCGCCGCGCGAAAAAACCTGTCCAGCACATCGTGTTCCGAACCCTGAAAAAACGATACACCGAGATGTTTCACCTCATCGAAAAGAAGAGTATTTTCATCGCCTTCCGGCACCGCTAGCACCACACGGTCAACTGATGGAATGTTCAACGCACGTTCAAGCACATGCGTCAAAATCGGTTTTCCCGCAAGCGGCAGAAGTGCCTTGCCGGGAAGCCGCGTCGACGCAATTCGAGCCTGCACAACTGCGAGAACACGAGTGTTTTTCATATCATACTACTACAAATTAAATGTGTACCATTCATCGCAGGTGGAGCAATCGGGCTTTTTCGATACATTCCCTTTGAAATCTTCAATAAAATGAGCTTTGCCCCTTTCAACCAGCTCTTTCATCGTTGAATTTTTTACATTTCCCAAAGACGAAACGCCATCGACATCCTGTTTGCAAAAACAGGCTGTCCCGTCAAACAGCACATACATATCCCGCTGAAGATGCCAGCAGGGTATCCTTTCCAGGGGAGATAGATCGGAATAGCGGCGGTCGGGTATTCTTCCGAGATAGGTATTTTGCTTTTGAAGGATAATCGGCACGCGCTTTTGTTCCCACATATCGTAATATGCATCTAAAAATTTTTCCGTTTCATTGATTTTCATTATCTGTACATAGAGCGCATTCGTTTCGTTTATCACGCCTTGCAGCCGTTCAATGTTCGCAACCACCGTATCATAATGATCACCGCCGTGAATGGTGCGGTACATTTCCCCATCCACTGCATTGAGGTTCACAATCACGCGAATTCTGCCTCTTTTCCCCGCGACATACTGGGCAAAATTCGCATCGGCGAAAATGCCGTTTGTTTCGACAACCACGCCCTCCACATCTTTCTCAGCAAGCGCAAGATCCATCATTTCATAAAATTGTGGATGCATCAAAGGCTCGCCCGAACCTCCGCAACAGATATAATACGGCAGGGAAAACTCGCGCATCCCCTCCAGTACTTTTCGAAACACTGAAACTTCCATCTGCCCATGCTCAAAGCTGAGCGTCTTTCGATAGCAAAAGATACAGTCCAAATTGCACCGCCCGGTTAACTCCATTTCAATATACGATGGGGATATGTAGAGTACTTCGGGGAATTTTTTTAACACATCGACAATCTCGGCATATTTCGGAACAGCACCGTGTAGTTTGACGATTTTTTCCATTATTCGCCGTTCTCTAAGATTCGATGACCTGAACGAAATTCGCCTATCCCTCACATCGGGATGAGAATAAAAAATTTCCACATCAAAGCGGTGCAGATTGGACTTGATTATTTTCGAAAGCGACACTTCGGCACCCGCATTTTCCGGCACGCTTTCTAAAAGCACACGCGACACTATTTCACCACAAAATCCGGAAGGAACATTTTCAGAATAGGTGTATTCCGGCAGATAGGTGGTATGGAGTTTTAGCATTTCGCCAACAATGTCGGGATCAAGAAAAGGTGAATCATATTGTATCAGGATGGCATGCTCAAAACCCGTCTCCGAAAAAAACGACTTCAAAAAAGCCACTTCGCCTTCAGTGCCCACGCCGATTCGTGTGCTTCCATTCGGAATCATCCCGGCCCACTCATTATCCGTTGCAAAGAACACTTCGTGAATATGCGGGACTGCCTTAAGGCGCCTGGCAATTTCGTCAGGAAGGGAAAAATCGGCAAAATGCAGATCTTCTTTTTGTGCTGTGCGAGGGATAAAAACAATTGCCGCTATTTTCACGCGGGCACCTCCGGCCAAAAACAATCCAAATCTAATTCATCACATAATCGGCCATAAATATCTTCACGTCAGACTCCTTGCGCTTCTGTTCAGCCCATTTCCCCATCTGTTCACCCATGCGTTCGCTGTATAGAATATTGAATATAATTTCACGTATGGATTGGTACTGCACCGGTCTTTTCCCATTAAATTTGACAATATGATACCCCGATCCCGATTTGATGACTCCCGAAACCTGGCCTTTTATATTCATCCCAAATATCTGCATGGCAAGCAGTCTGTCGATTTCATGCAGTTTCACCCATCCGAGCGCGCCTCCTTTTGTCTTCGATCTTTCATCCTCGGAAAATTTTCTTGCCGCTTCTTCAAACGGCATTCCTCGGCGGATTTTACCAAGGATGCTTTTCATTTCATTGTTGACTCGCCGCTCCTCGGCAATGGTGGTATTGTGAAGCCGGAGAAATACATGGTTGATATTGAACTCATATCCCACTTTTTTAATGTTTTTTTTATACCATTCCTGCGCCTGCTGTTCGGAAGGTGGATTGACTCCCACCGCTAAAGTCATCACCATTTCCCGGATGAGAGATTTTCTCACCTGTCCTCTGTATTCCTCGTACGAAATTTTATCTTTTTTTTCAAGTTTCTCTTTGAACTCTTTCAGTGAATTTATATTATACCGCTTCATCGTTTTTTCGATTGAATCATCAACTTTATCCTTGCTCACAATGATTGATTCTTCCTCTGCCATCTGCTCAAAGATGCTGTCTTCGATAAATACGTCGAGAACCCTGCTTTTATGAAACGATACTTTACCGGCGGGGATATGCTTCACCTTTTTGAATTTTTCAAATCGTGCGTTGACCTCACTTTCCATAATGGGCCGATCATTAACCACCGCAATAACTCGATCGAAGAGATCCCATGCGCCTGCCGCAATAGGAAAGAAGACCACCAGCGCAATTTCCAGCAATATTTTCTTTTTCATGGTGCTCCGCCGCTAATTGTGAGTTTTGCTATTGAAGCGCCGTTTTCCCCGAAAAACATATTTTTAAGCATCTGAAGTGTATCGGTTATATCCGACGCATAGAGCTCAATTTCCCCAATTGTGCCTGAATTTTCAAGGTTTTTTTCTTTCAACATCTGCTTTGCTTCGAGAGCGATTTCATAACCGGAATCCACAAGCACCATATCCGGAAATACATCGAGTATTGCTTTTTGAAGAAGCGGGAAATGCGTGCACCCCAAAATAAGCGTCCTGACGTTTTTATTATACATCTCCCCAATGTATTTTTTTGCAGTAAGGCGCGTGATTTCATCGTCAATCCACCCCTCCTCCGTGAGTGAAACTAAAATCGTTGCATGTTGCTGAAAGACTTTGAGATTGGGATGTATTTCATGAATGGCCTTTTCATAGGATCGGCTTTTTACCGTTGCTCTGGTGGCTATTACCCCCACACAGCCATTTTGCTGTATTCTGCACGCAGCACGGGCACCCGCGCCTATAACCCCCACCACCGGTACATCGAGCTCATCGCGAAGTATCTCCAGCGCCACCGCAGAAGAAGTATTACAAGCGATAACAATCATCTTCACTTTTCGGGACACAAGATACGCGGCGATTTCCTTCGAATAACGCAAAATCGTTTCGCGGGATCGCGTACCGTAGGGGAATCTCGCCGTGTCGCCGAAATATATCAAATGCTCGGACGGCATCACATCTCGAAGGGATTTACATACGGTAAGACCGCCGACGCCCGAATCAAATATTCCTATGGGATCATTCTTTTCCAATATCTTCACCGTCAACCAAATCTTTGAGAAGCATATACTCGATCCCGTCAACCAGTGCCTGCCATGATGCCTCGATTATATTTTCCGACACGCCAACTGTACCCCAGTGCCTCGATTTTCGTTTCTGATCGATAAGCACCCTTACTGCCGCGCCTGTCCCCGCTTTTTCGTTCAACACCCGCACTTTGTAGTCGGTGAGCTGAATTTCACTGATGTCGGGATAAAACTTCACCAGTGCTTTTCTCACGGCATTATCGAGCGCTTCCACCGGGCCTTTCCCGTTTGCAGCGGTGTGTTCAACCACCCCATCCACTTCAACTTTAATGGTAGCCTCGCACACCATCTCATTCCCCTCCGTCTTCTCCGTGATGACGCGAAATCCATGGAGCACAAAAAAAGGCCTGTATTCTTTCGTCGCACGCCTGATGATGAGCTCAAACGTTCCTTCAGCCGCTTCAAACTGATATCCTTTGTCCTCAAGGCATTTGATCCGGCGAAGAATATCTTTTGTCAGGTGAATGGCGCTGGGAAGTTTGATGCCCATCTCTCTGGCTTTGAATTCAATATTGCTCTTGCCGGAAAGTTCTGAAATAATCACCTTTCTCCGGTTGCCCACCAGCGAAGGATCGATATGTTCGTAGGTTCGCGTGTTTTTACTCAATGCCGACACATGAATGCCGCCCTTATGCGCGAATGCATTATCTCCAACATATGGTGCCTGCTCATTGTGGCCTATATTCGCAATTTCGCTAATAACACGGCTTGTTTCGGTAAGATGCACCAGCGATTCTGCGGAACTGCAGGCATATCCGAGCTTTAAAACAAGATTGGGCACCAGCGATGTAAGGTCGCAATTGCCGCATCGCTCGCCGAGACCATTCATCGTACCCTGGACTGAAACCGCACCGGCCTCAACAGACACAAGCGAGTTCGCCACCGCCACCGCGGAATCGTTGTGAAAGTGCACTCCAACTCTGGTTTTACACGCATCTACCACCGCACGAACGATACGCTCCGCATCGCGCACGAGCGTTCCCCCGTTCGTGTCGCACAGCACCAGCATATCAGCACCTCCCCGCTCTCCGGCCCCCAGCACTTCGAGCGCATACCCGGAATTTTCTTTGAATCCATCGAAGAAATGCTCTGCATCCAAAAAAACCTCAAACCCTTTGTCTTTCAGAAACGCGACGGTGCCGTACACCAATTCCAGATTTTCTTTTAGGCTTATATTAAGAGCTTCGCGCACCTGAAAATCCGAGGATTTTGCCACAATTGTTGCGATGCGTGCCCTTGAGTCAACCAGCGCCTTTAAAAGCTCGTCGCTATCATATGTTTTCCCCGCTCGTTTCGTTGATCCAAACGCCACAATTTTCGCATGTGTTAGACTGAGCTTTGCCGCCTCTTTAAAGAAAATCTCATCTTTCGGATTCGAACCCGGCCATCCTCCTTCGATATAATCAATTTTAAGCCTGTCGAGTTCGCGCGCTATCCTAAGCTTGTCCTGAAGAGAAAAAGAAATCCCCACGCTCTGGGAGCCATCCCTCAATGTGGTATCGTAAATTATGATCTGCTTTTTATTCATGTCGCTTATCAGTATTCCATACGGTACAATTAATTGTTCCAAAGAAACTATTGCAAATTACTTTCCGGCAGGAAAATGCGCACCGTTGAACTA
Source organism: Leptospira biflexa (assembly GCA_020721925.1). Taxonomy (GTDB): domain Bacteria; phylum Spirochaetota; class UBA4802; order UBA4802; family JAGODF01; genus DYLV01. The sequence continues at coordinate 1,911 of DYLV01000003.1, read as the reverse complement.
AAGAAATCATTGCGCAGAATTGTCAAATGTTTAGCGGAGAAAATAGATAAAATTCGAGGCGGTCAAAAAGTTTATCGTTCTGCACATTTCGCGCTCATTTCGATACAATTTTAACGAAAATTACGCCAAAATCACAAAATGATCGCTGTACCATTCAAACCGATACAAACTTTTCGACAGCCCCGAATAATTAAAAAATTCAATATCACCTTAAATCATTCAATAAATTCGCCAGTTTTCAGATCGATCTTTTTTCTCCCTTCCGGTGTATTGATGCTGAGGCTATTATCCTTCAGCTCAATCTTTCCATCGCTTTGAATTTTTCTTCTCCAGCGAAGTGGCCCCTCTACCGATGCGCAGAAAACGTAATCCCTTGAAGCAATATATATCTTATCTTCATATGCAATTGGTTCTCCGATCACCTTCCACTCTCCTTCGACCTTTCCATTTTTAATAAAATAAAAATCATATCTGGTCACCAAAATGCTTCCGTCGGGCATCGGCTCTTCTTTTTCCCTGCGGATGACTTTTCTAATCGCTTTTATCACCTCGGGCGTCTTGCGCTCAACCGCAATTATTTCCTCCTTTTCTCTGGTGAATTCTTCCGCTTTGAATTTGCGCACACTTTTTTTATCTATGGCAATCTCCGGGCGAGCCTTCCTCAGTAAAGCTTCCTCATCGACAGAGCCTCTTCTGGAAAGAACGGCAATTGTCGTTTCCACTTTTGCTTCCGCCGCCTTTGTTTCCGCCTCGGTTATTACAACTTTTTCATTCTGTTCAAGCGACGACCCGCCTTCTACAATCCGCTCCACCCCAAACTTTTTCTCAAGCGTCGCAATTCTTCTGGCAACGCTCACCTTCCCATTGTACACTTTAATCCTTGTGGTCTTCTTTTTATCTGTCTCAACCGTAAACAGCGTGCCCCGAACACCCGCAACTGCCGTGGGAGTTTTTATGAGAAAGCTTTCATTTTTCATAAGTTTTTTTGGCCGGCAGAGCATTTTCCCCACATCAAGCCCCAACACCACGTTTTCAGTCTCTTCCTTTCTAAGAATCTGCGAAACTAAAAGTTTGGAGTTTTCCTTGACTCTGATCATCGAATCGCCGATTCGAATGTCGCACGATGAGTTTGCCCCGGTGAAAATCAAATCGTTTTCTTTCAGAACATCACCGATCTGCACATCCGCATCATTCTTCTTCACCTCTCCCACAAAAAAGGTGATGGTTGCAAACTCTTCCTGCTCCTCGATCATTTTAGAGCAATTCACCAGCATTATCAACATTGGAAGAGTAATAACTACTAATTTTCTCATATTATACCCCCATATTTAACCATTATTAATAAAAAATCACCTATCCTTATATTTTTTTCTTTATTTCGTTTCTGCACAGAGCACACTCATTCTCCATATATTCTCATGAATCTATACAATGTACTGCTCAGTCTATGGAGAAATGCAAATAATTTTATTGTAGGAACATATTTTATTAAAAAAAGCATTTGCTACACTTACACCATTGCCCTGGTAATTTTTCTTCTGGGGGTTTTTGGGGGTGAGACTCCCACGGAGATATTATGCTTTCACCTGATGAACTTTCTCGGATTTTTATAATCGCCGTTCTGGATTATTTCAAAATGAAGGTGTGGTCCGGTGGAATTGCCGGTATTGCCGCCTTTCGCGATAACCTGCCCTTGCTTCACATATTGACCATTTCTCACCGATATTCTCGAAAGATGCCCATAGAGGGTCTTCCAGCCACCAGGATGCGAAATAATGACAGTCCGTCCATATCCGCCGAGCCATCCTGTATAGGCCACTTTCCCGAATTTCGCGGCACGAACCCATCCGTAGTTGCAGTATATATCAAGGCCTTTATGAAAGTGCATTTCGTTGAAAATGGGGTGATTGC
>DYLV01000253.1 GCA_020721925.1 Leptospira biflexa | reverse complement strand
GAACGTGGCGCGCATGAAGCTTCTCGGTGCGGAAGTGGTACCTGTGGATTCTGGCAGCCGCACGCTCAAAGATGCCATCAATGCAGCGCTTCGCGATTGGGTGAAAAACGTGCGCACCACGCACTATTGCCTGGGTTCGGTAGTGGGGCCGCATCCCTTCCCGATGATTGTGCGCAATTTTCAGTCAGTGATTGGAAGCGAAGCGCGTGTGCAGATGCGGAAGCTTTCGGGAGCGGATCCCGATTTCGTGGTTGCGTGCGTGGGAGGAGGAAGCAATGCCGCCGGAATTTTTACGGGGTTTTTGGGTCTTCCAAACACAAAGCTGATTGGCGTTGAAGCCGGAGGTTTTGGAAATGCTCCCGGCGAGCACAGCGCACGGCTTTCAAAAGGGCGGCGCGGGATTCTCCACGGCTGTATCACCTACGTGCTTCAGAGCGATGACTGTCAGGTGCTTCCCGTACATTCGGTTTCTGCGGGGCTCGATTATCCCGCAGTGGGGCCGGAGCATTCATTCTTCAAAGACAATAAAATCGTTGAGTATGTGCGTTGTTCGGATAAAGACGCGCTTGAGGCATGCCGCATGCTTTCAAAACTTGAAGGTATCATCCCCGCGCTGGAGAGCAGTCACGCGTGTGGATATGTCATGTCGAAAAGTAAGAGATTTAAAGGAGCAAAGGTGCTTGTGAATCTCTCCGGGCGTGGGGATAAAGACATGGATATCATCAGAAAGGAAATTGGAATATGAGAGGCTACAATGGGCTGTATCTTATGGGCAACTTTCCCGACCCGGCGACATTTATCGCAGCGGCAAGCGTGGGACTGAGGTATTTCAATTTTCTCGAAGTGGGCATTCCTTTCTCCGATCCTGTCGCAGACGGTCCGGTGATAGAGCAGGCGGCGGGAGAAGTGCTTGAAAAGGGATATTGCGCCGGTGATATTTTCAAAAGAATTGAAAAAATCGTCTGTCCGCCGGGAAAAAAAATCTACATTATGACCTACGCGAACCAGATTGTTGGGCGTGGAGATGGGGCATTTGTACGGATGATGAAGCAGGCGGGCGCACATGGCATTATTTTGCCAGATGTGCCTTCAGTGGAGCGCGCACGTTTTGAAGAGGATTTTGCAAAACACGGCATCGATTTTATTCGTTTCATCACACCCGAAAGCACGAATGAGCAGATTCTAAAGGCGGTATCGGAAGCGGCTGGTTTTGTGTATTGTATTTCAATTCGCGGCATTACGGGAAGTGCACTTTCGCTTGATGTCGAAACAAGAAAAAAAATCGCTTTCGCAAAAAAGCATTCAAAGACCCCGGTGGTGCTCGGTTTCGGAATCCGCGATGCGGAAAGCGCCAGGGTTGCGCTTCACAATGCAGACGGATTCATCATGGGAACATGCGCTATCGAAATACTAAAGCGGGAAGGTGTTTCCGGATTGGAGAATTTTTTTGCAAAGCTTACCGCGGCGCTGGCGTAATGAAATTGTCACACTGATATCAATAAGAAAAATTTTGACCATCGCTCAAACCGCTTTCTTATGAAAAAAACACCATGAAATAAAGCGCTTCTAACCAGCATTGCGTTTTACAAGCGTGCTTTCCAGTACAATTGCTTTCAAGAGTGTACATGCCCTGAGGTAGCTATGTGTGTGCATCACACGCCACTTTTTCCAAAAAATTTTTATCTTCTGGCTGATTTCATCGTATTAATGAGTAGAAGGATATTTTTTTTTAGAGGAGGATACGATGAATATCAAGACCACCTATGTGATGTGCGATGAAGTGAGTGC
>DYLV01000252.1 GCA_020721925.1 Leptospira biflexa | reverse complement strand
TGCAGTCGAAATGAATCGCTTAATCAAATTCGAGATGGAAGGTAGTATTGGTTAATCACTGATATTATAAGGTTTTTATGTGATAAAAAACTAGTATGACCAAAATTAGACCAAAATTAACGGACGTACTGCTCGTAAAGAGTTAGTGCGTCTTTTTCTATTTTCTTAGTAACGTGAAGGTATTTCTCAGTTGTCTTTATCGATGAATGCCCTAAGCGTTCTGCAACATACTTAATCGTTGCTCCCGCTTCAAGCAGATGAACGGCATGGCTGTGGCGAAGGGCATGCGGTGACAACTGCGGAAGACCGATGCGCCTGCAGACTTCCTTCATGTATTCGCGAACAACATTAATTCGAAGCCATCGGCCGTCTTGCTGATGAAAAACCAAGTTGAGTTCAGAACGTTTAAACCCGTACATAAGAATCGTCTCTTGTTGGTTTACGTGATAGTCTTTCATGACTCGCACTGTTTCTTGGTCCAGCTTAATCGTACGGATACTAGAACGAGATTTTGGTGTTGTCACACGTGGATCGGAATTAAGTGGGTAGATCAACGTTTTCGTGACTGACAGCGTACCTGCTTTTAGGTCGATATCTTCCCAGGTCAGAGCGAGTGCTTCGCCAATTCTCAAACCAGTCCGCGCTAAAAGCGTAAACAATGCGTAGTAATGGCGTGAGTGTTGATATTTTGCATTTTTAACCGGCACGCAGGCGGTCAGGAAACGGTTAAGTTTGCTGATCGTGAAAAATTTTATTTTGCCGGTATCCTCGCTCTCGTCTTTCCTGATTTTAATTTTTTTAAGTGGGCTCTCTCGTAAAATCTGGAATTCATGAATCGCATCATTGATTGCACTGGTAAAAATACTATGAATCCTCCTAACGGTGCCTTCGCTGTAATGATCGCGGAGCTCGTTGATCCACTGCTGATATTCGGTTCTGGTGATATCTTTTAACCGATAATTGCCCCAACGCGGAATGATGTTCAGACGGGCATTGCGTTCCTGGACAAGGTATGTATTCAGCTTCACTGCTGGGCGTTTGAACGTTTCGAGCCATTTTTCTAAGTATGTGGAAATCAATTCATCCCCATTTTCTGCAAAGCCGCGTTCTTCAAGCGTCAACTCTTCTGCGGCCGCAGCAAGCTCTGCTTCCTTCTTTGTTTTGAAACCGCTTTTTGATTTTATGCGGTATTTTCCGGTACGACGGTCAACGTAGCTGATCCGATACTCCCATCCCTTTTTTCGTTTTCTAAAACTTGCCATTGGCAGGTACCTCCTTATAGAATATATGTTCTTATTAGGGGTTAAAAAAATTTTTCATCTACTTTTAAAACTCCTAAAGGCTCAAAATATATAACGTAATCACCGTGTACTGTGAACAAACCAAATTTCTCCTTATAATGCTTTAATGCGGCTTCTAAGAAATCCTCTGTTACATCTAGGTACTCAGCTAATTCAAATCTGTTTCTGCATCGGCATTCATAAGCTTCGATTAGTTTATGAAGAGGTATGAGCTTCTCATAGGCCCAATTCCTTGCCCGTTTTTCTTGTTTTCGGTTTATGATTTTGGTCTGATCTAAGATGTCTCCGTAAGATGTGTAATAGTGTCCAAGCTCCTCGGCAAGGACGCAGGCTTTTTCTTTGTTGGTGGGGATGTATCGATTAATCCATATGATATTATCTGCGTATAGTCCTTTTATTCTTTGTCTAAGCGTCTTTTCATAGATGTCTACACCTTGTTGCTCCGCCTCCTTTTGTAAGTCTTCGTATGTCAATGGCATCACTCCTAT
>DYLV01000087.1 GCA_020721925.1 Leptospira biflexa | reverse complement strand
CAATGGAACGCATCATCACCGCGGTAAACAACGCGCTCGAGCAGCTGAGGCTTAAACGCGAAAACGTACGGCTTCTCAAAAACCTCTCGCAGGACGATGAAATGATCGGAGAATCCAAACCGATGCAGGAAGTACGCGCCATCATCGAACGTGCTGCCGCCACCAGTGCGCGCGTGTTTATCACCGGCGACAACGGCACGGGTAAAGAGCTTGTCGCGCGGGCTATACATCGCAAATCGCTGCGCGCCGATAAACCGTTTGTAAAGGTAAATTGCGCCGCAATCCCGGATGAGCTTATTGAAAGCGAGCTCTTCGGCCATGAGAAAGGCTCATTTACCGGCGCAGTAGGCCGTAAACTCGGAAAATTCGAAGTAGCCAATCGCGGCACAATCTTTCTGGATGAGATATGCGACATGAGCGCAAGCGCCCAGGCAAAAGTGCTCCGCGTGCTTCAGGAACAACAGTTAGAACGCGTCGGAGGTAACGAAACCATCACCGTCGACGTCCGGGTTATATCGGCCACGAACGTCAATGTAAAACGCGCCATTGAAGAAGAACGATTCCGCGAGGACCTCTATTTTCGTCTCAATGTGATACCCATTCACGTTCCCGATCTCACCAAGCGGCGGGAGGACATCCCTCTTTTGGTCGATTATTTCATTGAAAAATTCAGCAAGGAGCACGGGACCGGTACGAAGGAAATTTCTCCCGAAGGCATGAAACTTCTTGTGGAATATCCCTGGCCCGGCAATGTCCGTGAACTGAAAAATATTATTGAGCGGCTCTGTATTATGGTGCCCGGTGAGATGATCAAGGAAACGGACATACGGGAACACCTGGAATCGGATGAAAGCGGAAGCATCCAAACAGATATCTCTTCATTCAAAAAAGCAAAAGAGCTGTTTGAGCGCGAATTTATTATCAACGCCCTCAGGAGAAACGGAAAAAATGTTTCTCAGACCGCGCAGGAAATGGGAATGGAAAGGACAAACCTTTACAGGAAAATCAAACAGTATAACATAAATCTGGACGCGCTGTAGCATATCGCGCACCTGAAGCATCATTTACAATGAATGAAATTAGAAACGCCATCGCACGCTATATCGAATATGCCGCGGCATCGGGGAGAATAGTTCGCTTTAAAAATCTGAAAGAGCGCGAAGCGCTTGTCGCATGGCTTGCAAAATCGCAATTCTCAAAAAGCATGCCTGTGACCGCTCATGTGGATCTTCCCGGAAAAATCGCCGAATGCAACCTTTGCGGAAAAGGTCTCAGCAAAAAAAGCGGATACGGCACCGGGTCAAACGGTGTGATGGTAATTCTCAACGCCCCCCGTCTCATTTCCCCCGAAGAAAAAAGAATGCTTAAAACCAAAGCAATCGACCTAATGAAGAAAATGCTCTCTGCAATCGAACTCGAAGCCGAACAGTGTTACATCACCAACATCATTAAATGCGATCCGGACGTCGATGTGCGCCCAAGTGCCATGTACAAAAACTGCGCCGCATTTTTACGCGAAGAATTCAACTTGATAAAGCCCCATACTGTAATCGTTTTTGGTCAGATCATCCCCCTGAAAAATCTCATCGATTCAGAAAAGAATGTGAAATGGTTCAATATTGAACATCCCGTCACAATCCTTAAAAATCCGGAACTAAAAAAAGGAGCATGGAATACACTTAAGGAAATAAAAAACCGCCTCGAAAACATTAGGAAAAAGTAATGACCAATTCTTCCTCTGACCTGTTTGCTGAAGTGGCTCTCAAACTTCCACTTGAACGCTCCTTCATCTACCGGGTACCTGCCGACATGCATCTCACGCGATTCTCCCGCGTCGAGGTCAACTTCAACGGCAGAAACATGACGGGCCTCGTTATTCGCATTGTCGATACACCTCCAAAAGACCTTGATGAGACAAAAATTAAACGCATCGATAGCCTTATAGACAAAGATCCCATTTTCGATGAACGTCTCTTCGTCCTCGCGCAGGCGCTTTCCCAGGATTATCTCTGCTCACTCGGCGAGGCATTCGCAATGGCCCTTCCTTCGGCAAAAAATCCTTCGGGAAGGCACACCACTCCTTTCGGAAAACCTTCCTGTACAGAGAGTGTCCTTACCGATGCGCAACAGAACATTTTCCAGTCGATTTTAGCACATCGCGAAAAGGGCTTTCTTCTGCATCTCATCTATGGCATCACCGGAAGTGGAAAAACCGAGCTCTATGTTGCTCTTGCGCAAAAACTCATCTCTGAAGGGCTTTCCATTATATACTGCGTTCCCGAAATTTCTCTATCGTCCCAGATATACGAGCGCCTCAATGATGTATTCGGTAATCAGATGGTGGTCTATCACAGCGGGCTTACTCCCCCGCAGCGCCTGTACAGCTGGCTTCGCTTTTACCGCGGCGATGCAAAAATTGCAGTGGGAACGCGATCGGCAATCTTCATGCAATGCCCTCGACTCGGCATGATTGTCATTGATGAAGAGCACGATGCCTCCTTCAAGGAACACAGTACTCCGCGCTACAACGCACGACGCGTGGCGCTCATCCGCGCGAAGCTGGAAAATTCTGTTGTTTTGTTCGGCTCAGCAACGCCATCGCTGGAAAGTCTTTTTGCGGCGGAAAAAGGGATTTTCATCCTTCACAAACTCGAGAAACGATTCGGAAAATCCGAACTCCCTTCAGTCGAGATAGTAGACCTTCAAAGTTCGAGATCCAGAGATCGCCTCATGTCAAACGAACTTTTGATAGCGCTCAAAGAAAACCTTATGCGGAAGGAGCAGTCAATTCTCCTGCTCAATCGCCGCGGGTTTTCTCCTTTCGTTATGTGCGACAACTGCCGCCACATTGAAACATGCCAGAACTGCAACATCAGCCTCACCCTGCATCATCGCACGGAACTTATCTGCCATTACTGCGGCTTTACTCGCCCTTTTACCGAAACGTGCTCACACTGCGGAGAAAATGCCCTTCAAAAAGTCGGAAGCGGAACACAGCGGATTGAAGATATTCTTCCAGGGATGCTGCCGGGAATCAGGGTGTTCAGACTTGATCAGGACAGCGGGAAAAAAAAAGGGACTCCATACGAATTGCTGGAAAAAATGCGCGATGGCTCCATTGATGTACTTCTTGGCACGCAAATGGTTGCAAAAGGATATGACTTCCCCAATGTGTCGCTTGTGGGCGTCCTCATGGCCGACATTGGCCTACACATCCCGGATTTTCGCGCAACGGAGCGAATTTTTTCCCTCCTGATCCAGGTTTCCGGACGAAGCGGCCGCCGTGAAAAACCCGGGCGGGTAATTGTACAAACCCTGGATGATACGCATCCATTCTTTCAGTTTCTCACCCGCCACGATTATATGGGATTCTACCGCCATGAACTTGAAATACGAAAGCAGCTCAGGTATCCCCCTTTCACCAGAATAGCACGCCTTCTTGCGCGAGGCAAGGAAGAGATAAAAGTGAGCAATGCAACAAAACATATTGCAGACGCGTTACGTGAAGAAATCTATAAAAGAGGCTATTCAATTGAAATACTCGGTCCATCTCCGGCGCCGCTATCGAAAATTTCGAATAATTTCAGATGGCACCTGCTTCTTAAAACAACGGAAATGGAACACGCGCGCGAGATAATCCGGACATGCCGGAACATGCCACCTGTCAGTGATGTCTATTTAGAAATCGATATCGATCCTTATGATCTCATGTAAACAACCGCAAAAACTCACAGCGGCATAACCATCGCCAGAGCGAATCCGGAAAATGAAAAAATAATCTCCGACGGCTGAAACGCACACAATGGACGGGCTTAATCCGCTTTTTCTTTGAGGATGATTTTTTTCCCCGCAATATGCAGGTAGAAAACATCATCGTTTTCTTCGAGTCGGTCTAAAATTGCAAACGAAGGCGAGTGCAGAAATTTCGCCGGGAACTTCCCATTGTGTACCCGGCAATAGAGTGCGTTCTGAGATCCCACGCAGAGCGTCCCGGGATCGAGCATTTCCTCTCCCCGCGATCGGATGGTTATATATACGCTTTCAAACGGGCCAAAGCCTTCAAAACGCACTCCCGTAATAAAGCACGGCACATCATCCACCACAATGGGATACACAAAATTTCCATAATGGATCACATACTTCCCGTCACGCGTGATGTCGATTGATTTATTGAAAAAATCGATGATCCTCTCATTGGTAAAAGGCACACCATTGTGCGTCCAGCTGCCCTCAGCATCGAGCCTGATCTCGTCGATCTGTTCGCCAGATTCAATGAGCTTTTTTATTTCTTCGGGTATTTCCGGATATTGCGCATCCATATTTCGCATGTGTTCACATAAAGTTTCACGTACGCATCATCGGATCGGTGAGCCGCTGGTGCTCTTCCATCGCATAGCGGTCGGTCATTCCCGCAAGATAGTCGGCGATGATGCGCGTGGTATTCTCATCTCCGATTCTCTTCTGATAATCGGCGGGAAGCGCCTCAGGATATTCGCAATAAATTGCAAAAAGTTCCCTGAGCACTTTCTCCGCCTTAATCCCCATTCGAACCACCCTGTAATGCCGGTAGAGGTTTTTCCGCAAGAATATTTTAAGCTCGTCGTTCATTGCAGCGATCTTTGCGCTAAAGCCCACCACACGTCGGCCACATTTCCGCACATCATCATACACGGCAAGACCCATTTGCTCAATGCTATCCCCGGTTGCCTGAATGAGGTCTGTCACGAGCATGTTTATGATAGTTCGTATTATCTTACTGACTGCAAGTTTTTTTTCGGATTGCGAAAACTTCGAGATAGTGGCTCTTTCCATCGCCTCTTTCCATACCGAAAGAGCAGCCACGTCGGAAAGATCGAGCATTCCCGAAGAAAGTCCGTCATCCAGATCGTGATTGTTGTATGCAACCTCGTCGGCATAATCGATAATCTGTGCTTCCAGCCCCGGCATCTCATCGGGAGCGAATCCGGACACCTCCGGATGATCATAGCTCGTTGAGTGTTTGATGATTCCCTCGCGCGTCTCCCAGGTGAGATTGAGTCCCGGAAATTCCGGATACCGCTGCTCGAGCGTTTCAACCACCCGCAAACTCTGGCGATTGTGCTCAAATCCACCCTCCGTGGAAAGAAGATCGTTTAGCACATGTTCGCCGGTATGGCCGAACGGCGTATGCCCCAGATCGTGCGCAAGCGCAATGCTTTCGGCCAGGTCCTCGTTGAGACGAAGGGCGCGGGCGATGGAACGCGCGATCTGCGCCACTTCAATGGTGTGCGTGAGTCTGGTGCGGTAATGATCCCCTTCGTGGTTTACAAACACCTGGGTTTTGTACTCGAGACGGCGAAACGCTCTGCAATGGATGATGCGTTCACGATCGCGCTGAAATTCTGTGCGATATGGATGAGGCGGCTCCAGGTATTGCCGCCCGCGCGTGTATTTCGAGCGGCTTGCCAGCGGAGAGAGAAGCCTGTCTTCGTTGTCGTGGAGATAGTCCCGATCGACTTTTTTCCTGTGCACCGTCATTCACCCAGATGGCGTTCGTACGCATCGGCTGCGGTTTGGCGGTTTATGCGGAGTTCCTCATTTGAGGGGTCTTCCTCCACACCTCGATTGAATGCCTGCAGCGCCTTGCGGTAATTTCCTTTTTTATAGTACCCCATGCCGATGTAATTATACGCCTCGGCGATGCGCCTGCCGTCTCTGGATGCGCGCACCACCTGATACATCAGCGCAATGGCCTTTTCGGTCATTTCTCGCCGATAATAGACCACCCCGAGTGAAAAAAGCGCTTCCGAATCATTTGCTTTTAAAAGCAACGCCTTCTGCGCATAATTCATCGCCTCTTCAAATCCCTTCTCATCTGGAGACTTTTTCGACGTGAGGATCGCCAGATTCACCAGCGCCTTGCGCGCCAGATCGTTGCGGTCGTTTATCTCGAGCACCTTTTTGTATTCGCCGATGGCGTACTCGAGCTGGTTGATATGATAATACACGGCTCCCAGATTAAAATGCGCATCCTGAATATTTGGCCAGCGGCGAAGAATTTTCTGATATTCATCCATCGCCATATCCACGTATTTTTTTTCATAATAAAAATCAGCAATGGCAAGATGCGGCCGCGGGTTATCAGGATTGAGCTCGGCGGACTTTTTCCATACTTCTATCGCAAGCTCTATCCTTCCGGCATGTTTGTATGCAATCCCTAAATTATACAATGCCGCATCGTCCTTGGGAGAAATGAGCAAGGCTTTCTTATAGCTTTCAATTGCCTCCTCGTAGCGCTGGGCATCGTCCATGATGTTTCCCATATTGATATAGGCGATGCGCGCGTTTTCGGACGCCGGCTCCATTACCGTGATCTTTTTATAATAATCGTACGCATTGTCTAGATCGCCCTTCTCATAATAAATTTCCGCGATGCGCGAGAGGATGCGCGCGTCCCGATTGAGTGCATCAGACAGCTTGCTGTACACATTTAGGCTCTTGTCGTATTCCTTGAGCGTAAAATAGGCCTCGCCCAGCCCTTCAAGGACACGCGCGTCGTTTTTTGCCATCTCCTCAGCCTTGATGAATTCCGAAAGCGCGCGCTCCTTATCGTTCTTCTTTAAATATACAAGGCCCATGTTGTAGCGATCAATCGGATCGGTGGGATTGACCGAGATTGCCATCCGAAGATACTTCTCCGCGCTGTCCAGATCCTGCATGGAAGAATAAAGCGAACCGAGCTTTGAATACGACATGTGCGCAACCTTGCCCAGCTTGTCGGCTTCTCCCGCTTTTTTGAGATACTCCATGCCGGAAACTTTATCGCCGCCCCTGAGAAGCACAATCCCCATATTGTATAGCGCGGATGCATTTTCGGGATCACGCGAAAGGGCATCCTGGTACATTTTTTTCGCGCCATCATAATTTCTCTGTTCAAAGAGGATGTTGCCATAGAGCACCCTGTTGCCGGTGCTGCTCGGATCAAGGCTGATTGCCCGCTCGATGGCATCCTTTGCCGCCGGATAATCTTTCTTGTGGCGATAGGCCAGAGCCATGTTGCGGTAGATGAGCGGATCCGAGCTGTTGAAGCGAAGGGCGCGCCGATAGTACTCAATTGCTTCGTCGGTCTTTGCCTGTTCATCGTATATAATGCCGATGAAGGTGAGCGCCACCGCCTTGTCTGCATCGGGCGATCCAGATTCAACTACTTCCTTGAATTCGGCAATTGCATCGTTGAAGTATCCTTTAAAATAACTCTCCTTCCCTCTTCTCAGATGGATGTTCTCGGAAAGCGTTTCGGGAAGAAGCCTTTTTTCACTGTCGTGCAAACTCCCTTCTATTTCACCGGGAAGGAAACTGCCTGGCCGATGATAGAGCTTCGTGATGAGGAATATTCCCGCAATCGCCACTGCCACAAAAGCCGCCGATATGATGATGGTACTTCGCTTCTTAAAAAAATCTCCACGGGGTACATCTTCAGATTCAATAGTGCTGATGCGCATTTTGCGCGGGGTTTCTTCCTCAGCGGATGGATGCGCCTCATTCTCTGCAAGAGTTATTCTGTTTTTTTTAAAGGGATTCACGGGAAGCTACACCTCCCTTTTGATTTCATCGCGGCGGATCGCATCGAGGACGCCATTGATGAACTGTCCCGAGCTTTCCCCTCCATAGATTTTTCCAAGCTCTATTCCTTCGTTGATGGTAACCGCGGGTGGGATGTTGGAATAGTACAGCATTTCGCAAATGCTGATTCGGAGAATCGATTTGTCCACCGCGGACAGCCGCTCGAAGCTCCAGTTTTTTGAATGCTTCTTTATGAGCTCATCGATTGCTTCTATGTGTGCAATCGCCGTCTTGATGAGCGACACCGCAAAATTTCTTATTTCTTCATTGATGGAGTTTTCCACCCATGCAAGTCCAACAAGTTCTTCTGCGCTCTTTTGTACCGTTTCATGCATATACATCGCCTGAAGCGCATACTCGCGCGCTTTTCTTCTGTGTCCCATCAGGATAACAATCTGAATAAATTAGCCATTTCAATGGCGGAAAGCGCCGCATCGAAACCCTTGTTGCCCGATTTTGTTCCTGCTCTCTCGACCGCCTGTTCAATCGTATCGGTGGTGAGCACTCCATACACCACCGGTATCGAAGAGGCCAGCCCCACCTGTGCAACCCCCTTCGAAACCTCGGCCGCAACATAATCGAAATGCGGAGTCGCACCCCTGATCACCGCGCCGAGGCATATCACCGCATCGAATTTTTTCATATCGACGAACCTTCGCGCAACCGCCGGAATTTCAAACGAACCCGGAACCCATGCAATAGAAATATCCTCTTCTTTCGCATTGTTTCGCTTCAGGCAATCGAGAGCGCCACTTAAAAGCCTGCTCGTAATGAACTCATTGAATCTTGAAAGCACAATGGCAAATTTAAGACCGGTTGCATCCAGCTTCCCTTCGTACACTTTCATTTTTCCACCTATCAGAAATAATTTTGAGCGATTTATGACTGCTCACGCTTCCGCAAAACGTCAAGCCTTTTTTACCATCCTGCCGCGGTCATGAGCATCACCACCTGCTCCGGTTCTCTCCATTCGGGGCTCACCCGCGAGCCGATACCATAGGTAAACCATATAGGCAGCCCCCCCCAGGCCAGCACCCGAAAGCCAAGCCCTAAACCCGCGACATCTTCCACCTCAGGACCAAACACGTGCGCCGCATCCAGATAGAGCGTCATCCGCAATCTCCGCAGAATATTGAACCCATAGCTCAGATTCGCAAGCGCAAATGAATCCACCCGGAACGAGTCAATGGTAAAACCGTGAACCACATCGAGGCGGGCATTATCGATGGTGCCGCCAAAGCGGGGACGCGTAAGAAAGTCATTGTCCTTCCCGCCCTTATAGCGAAGCTTCAAAACCACGTTGTGATCGTCGTTCTTTGAATAACCCGCAAGGAGCGTGAGCGAATAAATAACGAAAGTCCTCGCTTCTTCTCCCATTTCATAATCCGGGGGGCTTCCCCATTTTTCCCAGCGATTGCGCACCCCATAGCCGATCCAGGAAAAAATTCCAAGGCCGCGGGTAATTTGATCGATCCCTTTTTCGGTGACGGCCGATAGATTTAAATCCAGCCTCGGGAAGACATTAAAATGATTCAGCGGCATGATGAATTCTTCCGGGATGCTTTTTTTCACAAAGAAATACTGGCGGGAATCGAGCGAAAAGCCTGCATTGAGGTTTTTAAGAAAATTATATTTCAGCGTCACAATTTCCGAAATATAATTTGTGTAAAATTTCGTGTTCTCGCCAAATTCGCTGCTGATGAAACCGAGATTGGTGCCGCTTGCATACAGGAAAGAACCGATTAGAGTTTCCTCAAGCGAGGTTTTTCTCCACGAGAAATTTTTCTGCCTGAGTTTCATCGTAGCTTTCAGCCCCGCCCAGCTGAAAGAAAAATCGCTTGAACCGGCGAGCACCCCTTTTCGATCGGCTAAAAACACCGGTGCAAACACCCCTTTCTGACCGCTGGCAGGTATTTCCCCTAAAAAGACGATTATGTTGTTGATATCTGCGCGTGCGCTTTCTTTAATTGACGAGAGGTCCGCATCACCCGCTCTGCCGGTGTCTTTTTTTCGAACTATCGCCTCTTCCATTTCAACGAATGCGCGCTCGCGGTACCATTTCTTCTTTACCAGAAAACGCATCAGTTCCTCGGGCGTGGCGACATCCGAAAAGCGCGACTTTTTCTGCTCGCGCGCCACCTGTTCCCGGAGAAGCTCTTCCACGCTTTTGTCGCGCACATCGCCTGCGGACGGCGGCACAGCAGGAATTTTTATGTTCGCCTCGACTCCTTTTTTCTCCTGCGCACCGGCGGCAACAATGCAGATTACAGCCACCGCTATTGCCGCATAAGAAAATATTTTTACTACTTCTGGCATATGCGCTTTCACTGCGAAATAGCCTTTCTCAGGCGCTGTGTGATGACCTGCATCACATTTATCGCTATCGCAGGATTCTGCTTCACTGTCAGAAGAAAATCGTTCCTGCCAATGGAAAGAAACCGCGTCTTTTTCTTCGTCCGCACAGAAGCACTGCGCGGTTCACGGTCGATAATGGAAAGCTCACCGATACAGCTTCCGTTTGAAAGCGTTTCGATCACTTTTTTCCCCTTGATAATTTCCACCTCGCCTTCTATAATAATGAAAAGCTCTTCTCCCGTGTCCTTTTCGTGCATCAACACCTTGCCGGACGGAAATTCCAGTTCCTTTGTGATGCGTGCGATGCGAACCAGATCGTCGATGCCAATATCGCTGAAAAGACGATTTCCTTTCAAAAAAATGATTTTACCCAGAATATTCAGCATCTCTTGCTCCTCCGCTTTTAAAAAGTACCTGAAGCGCGCTTCAATATCCGGCATGCACTCATAGTGCATCAGCACGCGTGCCGACGCGAAACCCACAAGCTCTTTCATCCCCGGTATGAATTCCGTCGTTTCCAGAAGTATTCGACCGGGATCGACATTGCTTTCCGACCGCTTAAGCGGGATGCGCGCCTGCGCCTCCAATATTTCATCTTCAAAAATGTAAATTGTATCCCTTATGTCCTTCCCTGATGATTCAATGAATTCCTGAATATATCCGGTGACATCCGCGTCTTTCAGAAAAATACCGGACTCGTATGCGTAATCCAGTCCGGTGCCCGTCATCACGCTTACCGCTTTGAGCACTAAATGCTTCCTCAGTTCAATTTCACGCTTCAGCACCAGATCAAGAAATGCAGCGCATATCATATCGGCCTTTTCATGAAACTTCACCCCACAAAGAAGCCTTCTCATCAACACTGCCCTGCCGATGCTTTTGTTTTGAAGGCCTATGAAGCGAAGCATTTCACTTCGCATTTTAAGATTAGTTCCTATGAAATATTTAAGATAATTTCCCGTCCGCTCATAATCATAACGTCTGAAAAGCCGGGCGCTTGCGGCCTTACGGATAAAATCCCCCCTTCCAAAAATTTCATCCATATCTTCCTGCGAAAAATCAAACCGATGATTGAGCAAAAGCGCCCTGTCTGCTTCAACGAGCGAAACGCATAGGGATAGGAAGTTTATCAGCATCTGCACCGGCGCATGTCTGAAGCGGTACAGCACTTTTCGCGCAATTTTTCTCGGGAGATTCGACGCGTGGGGAATGAGGGATTTGAAAAGCAGAATCTCTCCCGTTGCGCAGGCCAACTGTGCAAGAGGTACACTGCATACGGAAGATTCAAGCACCTGTGAAAGAAGATAAAACTCTTCGGGATCGGCAAGGCCTGCGATTATTTTATCCTTCAGCGCCGCAATTTTCATTTCCAGCGTGGATTTTTTTTGCACCGTTTCTTTGCCGGATATCAGGCTCATCGCAAACGAAGCCGCCTCAATGTCACCATCGCCATGTGCCTCCCTCTCATCCACAAGTAGCACTTCAAGCGCGAGCTGTTCCGAATCCAGTCTTTCAGCCGGATAGCCCTGAAGCAACTCGACTCTTTTTACATAGGGGAAGCGCCGGATGGCACCGAGCGCAAGCGCGCGAACACGAAGGTTTGCATCACAAATCGCATTTCGAATGATCTCATCCCACATATCTCCCCGGGAAAGAGAACCGAGCGCAAACATCTTTTCTTTTGATTCAATCGAAAGCCTAAAAAAGTGCGGTGTGAGAAGCAACATCAGCTCTTCGCCGGGCGATGCCTTGAAAAGCGCGTCCAGTATCTCCAGATTCATTTCTACCGCGGCGGGATCTTTTTGAAATGATGCAATGTCCAGCTGCATCGAAAGTGCTTCTCTTGGCCCCGGATCGAAGGAAAGCTGATTTTTCAGCGAGCGCAGATACGCCCTGTTTTGAAAACCCGTCAGCACAAGATACCCAATGCCGAAAATCGCGCCAAGCGCATATCCTTCAAGAGACGTGAGCCTTCTATCAATCAAAAGAACCACCCCCCCTCCAGCAATCATTCCGGCCGGCAGTATGATCCCGCTGATAAATGACTTCATTTCAGAAATACGGTGCCTCGGCGCCGAA
>DYLV01000086.1 GCA_020721925.1 Leptospira biflexa | reverse complement strand
TGATGTGTGCTCACAAGGGAATATCCACTATGGTTTTCAGAGGTTCCCGTATGTTGCTGCTGCCGCGGTAAAGCTTACCCATAGCCCATGAAGAGTCCATGCAAGGAAGAAACAGTGTGCAGATTTTTTTCCATTAAACCATGCCACCGTTCCCGGACGCAGAATACGCCTGAAAAGGAAAAAACAAGACGGAATGTCGAGGTGAAGCTAAATATGATTTCTATTCCCATTTCGGTCAAGAAGGCAGCTCACAGCTGTCATTTTTCACTTACAATGTACTTGCAAAATATCTCTCACTTTTTAAATGTTACATTTTTCATAGCATATTGAAATTGCGGTAAATTATTTTAGCAAGTTTATTATCAATCAACGAGATTATTGTAATGATGAGAAATTCATTTCAATGTACAATCATATTAATTTCAATCCTTTGCCTCGTATGCGAAGCGCTTTTTGCTGCACAAACCATTCAGGGCAATGATGCGGATGTCATCGCATCTGTATTCACTCGCTACAGCACACTTCTCGGCCAAAAGGGCTGGATTACACATGTTGACGGCAACTCCATAAAAGCCTTCCGCTTTAATGCCGATTACGATGAAGTGCGTGCATACATCCAGGCGGTTAATAAAAACTCATTCACCACATTTGAGGTAGAAATCACAAAAAACGAAATAAGCCATAAAAAGTCTTTCAAATTTCAAAATAATAGCGCCGATTATCGCCATAAGGCTGAAATTGCCCTCACCGCGCATATGCTTGCAGCCACGCTCGAACCTTCCCGGACCACCCCAAAAAATCCTCACTTCATGCGGTTCTCAGGAGGCTACAGCCGAACCGGTGATGATACCGATGTTTTTCCCGAAAAGAAAAAAGGCGGATACTATTTAGCGATGAACTATACTTATGATCCTTCCCGGCTCACCGACTTAGATCGCACACATTTGAGTTTTGGTGATTATCTGATAATAGACGCATGGGCAGTTTTCGACAGTAATCCAAAAAATAGAAATTACGTAAATGAAAACTTCTTTAATTTTGATATCATTTTTTACGGCACACACCGAAAGGATGGGACCGCCCAAAGCGGATTCCGATTTGTGTACGGTTTTTATACGGGAATGGAATATTTTCGTCCGGGATGGAAGGATAATATCCTTCTCTGGAGCTATGATCTGTATCGAGAACAGCCACATATTCAATACTTGATCTGGCGAGCACTCGGCTGGGGGTTTACGGGTAACTGGTACACTTCATCGGGAATTTATTCTCTTTCGTGTATGGCCGGGCTTGGCCCATCATTCAATTCGTCACTTTTTGCAATTGGATGGGGGCCTGATGAGGAACTTTCCCGAAGCCCGATCTTTCAATCTCTTAACGGAAGCAAGCAAAATTATTATTACAGCACCGCATATCCTGTCTCTGTATCCATACGCGCAGACAAATTATGGAGATTTCGCTTTTCTTGTACATACAATTTTTGCTTCTTTTATGCTTCCGACCCTGCACAAAAAAACGAAGAAGTATATGACATCCTACAAATTCTAAAGCCATCAGTTGCATTCTATGCATCAGAAAAAGTGCTTGTTCAACTGAACTATGAGCGCTGGTATATCCATAGTATGCTCAATGGAGATCATCTTTCCCATTCATGGAATAGACTTTGTCTGGATGTTACGTATATTGTTCAATGATGTATATGCGGTAATCCTGTATGAATTATATAGCCAGAATTTTTACTCTCTCAATTCTCTCACTGACACTGTGCCGAACAGGCTCTTTTGCCGAAGAAACCAGCAGGCATTCAATTGCACTATTTGATGCCACCGCTGGCTTTTCGATTTTAAGAGATCTTCGCGAAGAAGGTTTTTTCAATACACTCTTCGCTGAGCTACGCTATCTTTCTTCCCATCAGGAAATTTCTCTTGCGTCCGGTTCAATGATGCTCACAAGCGCTCTTTCTGGTTCGGGTGAAACAGAAAGAGCAAATTTTGCCCTTCTCGGTATCGACGGAGCACACCATCCCTTTCGCATCACATGGCAGCTCAAACGTAACAGCGGCATCAGCGAAGATGCGCTTTTGCGAATGCTCACTCTCGCCATAAACGCGGGCAATAGTTCGCTTTCAGGAGCCGTGTTTGAGGAAACGGTAACGCAAAACGGTCTGTTGGGCTTTACACCGGTATTCGGTGAGCGGGAAGAGGATTCCCTCACCGGCTATACTGCTACAATTGAAATTGGCCCTTCTTCGCGACATTATTTCTGGCGCACCACAACAGAAATGGTGGTGCTCAACAGTTTTGGATTAATTAATTATTTCGTCAACAAAGACGCAAACATGGTGGACTGGGAATACCAACCGAACTGGGAGGGTTTAAAAAGGAAAATCACCGACGGCTGGTGCCTGGATACCAACAATTTCCGTACCAATAGCCTCTATCATATCTACGCAGGAATTATCTATTATCAGACCGCGCGCAGCAATAACTATGGGCCTCTTGCTTCATTCATCTGGTGCTTTGCGGGAAGCACGTTCTGGGAATACATCGGAGAGTACCGTGAACAGATTTCCACCAATGACCAGATCTTTACTCCTATGGGAGGAGTGATTTTCGGAGAAGGACTTCGTCAACTCGGCCTCTATGCCGAGCGGAACATGCGCCCGGGCATTATTCGTGGAATGGTATGTTTCATCTTAGATCCCATGCGCATCATAAACCGTCAGCTCGACCGATGGATCGGGGATGAATTTACTTTCAATGTGAACTTCATCAACCCCGCACATACAATTATCAACGAAGCGGTGATGGAGCGGACTCGCTGACACGATGTCTACATGTACTTCGGCTCCTTATACGAATACATATCGTGAACACCACCCTCAATTTGTGCCGAGAGCGACCGAAGCTCAAAGCGCAGTTCCCCGCTGTAGAGCTTTTCGTGGAGCAAACTTATATCTCTGATTCCCATATCCTGAAAGGAATGCTTGAGGCCCTGAACCAGGTACGGCACGTAATCGAGCATCGAACCTTTATCGAGCACCGCGCCGGAAACTCCCTGCGCCACCTTGATTTTCGACTCCTCGGCGAAATAGCGCTTCGATCCTCCTTTTTCCATCGCCTCAAGGGAAGCCATCCCGCGATATTTTTTAAGCCTCACCCCATTTTCGTAAAAATATTCGCCAGGCGCTTCACTGGTACCAGCAAACATTGAACCCATCATTGTGGTTGATGCACCAATGGAAAGCGCCTTTGCGATATGACCGATATTGGCGATCCCACCGTCGGCAATAACGGGAATTCCATATTGCCGTGCAAATTTCCCGCACCGATACACTGCCGAAGCCTGCGGACGGCCGACCGCCATAGTGGTCTGCGTGGTGCAAATGGAGCCCGGTCCCATGCCGATTCGAAGCGCATCGACACCTGCCTTAATCAGGTTCCTGCATTGCTCTTCAGTCACTACATTTCCGCCGATCACATCAAGCGACGGGTATTCTTTTTTAATATACTGTATCATTTCAATTTGAAATATTGAATTTCCCTGCGCTGAGTCGATCACCACCACATCCACAGAAGCTTTGACAAGCTCGTCAAGCCGTTCCCGGTCTTCTGCCTTTGTTCCGATGCACGCGCCAACCATGAGCCGTTTATGAGCGTCTTTCGATGCAAAGGGAAATTCTCTATTTTTTAGTAGATCGTTCCTGCTCATCAAAGCAACTAAATTCCCTTTTTCGTCAACGATGGGCAGCTTACCTTTTTTTGATTTTTTTAGGATTTCGTTTGCTTCGACAAGTGTCACCCCATGCTGCGCGGTGATGAGATCACGCGTCATCACGTCCTTAAGCTTTTTACTTCTGTCTGTTTCGAAATCAATATCCCGGTTGGTAACAATACCCACTAGTTTTGAATATAGTTTTCCATCCATAGTGATTGGAATACCAGAAAAGCCATATTTTTCTTTGATGCAGTCGATATCGCGGATTGTGTGCTCCGGTGACAACACGAGCGGTTCTGCGATAAAACCGTTTTCAAACCTCTTCACCTTCCGTACTTCTTTCACCTGCTCCTCAATGGTGTTGTTGTAATGAATGATTCCGATTCCGCCCAGTAGCGCAAGCGCGATGGCCATAGAAGATTCTGTGACAGTATCCATAGGGCTTGAAATAAGCGGGCGTTTAATTCTGATATTCCGGGTGAGCTGTGATTCGAGGTTCACCTCATCCGGAGTAAAATCGATATAGCCAGGCAAAATGATGAAATCATTGTATGCGAGCCCATGGGGCAATCTAAAAAGTTCTTCAGCGGTAAGTCCGTCTTTTGTCATAGAAATTACCTCAGTTTTCACCCCTGTATAAAGTATGTGATTGTAGTATACCCGTATTTGATACCATAGGGGGACGCCATTTATTTGTAATAAAAATATTTTATGCCAGCAATAAATACAACCACTTTTCATTCAATAATTTTTTAATATGTCCACAAAGCACCCTTGCGGGATTAAAACAACATTGTGAAATTCAGCCCCACCTCATAAGAAATGATTTCCCTGTACACGCCATCGGTATCGCGATTGCGAAACTTCTCCAGTGCCCACCGGCCCAAAAACCCGCCCTGAATATTCTGGTGCAAATCGAAGGTGAGCTTTCCGGTAATCAGGTGCTGATCGTACGGTTCCGGTGAAACTGTAACGGTATATTCATATTTATTGATCAATAGAGAATATTCAACATTGAAAATCGGCTTTGCTTTGAGTTCATAGAACGACGAGAAGAAATCGTACAGCCAGTTCACATCCGTTTCATAGAATACACTGAATTTATATGAGCGGTCATTTTCCTTAAACGAGGCGGTGGTGCTCAGATTCGCCGCGTAGACATCATCTTTACTGCTTCGTTCATAATCATCCAGGGGAATGTACTCCACATTCTTGCGAAAACGCAAATCAATCCCTCCTTTAATCCCAAGCCCGGCTCTATCCCTTTTAAAGGTGATGCCCATACCTGGCGAATGGACATCCTCTCGAATATTCGAAGTGATGATCATGTTTCTGGTGAGAGCATACCCACCGGTTATGCTGGCGGCATGATGGGGAAGTCCAGGCCTGTTGGGCCTGAAAAAACCAAAGGACACAATCTGCATCACATCCACGGTGAGACCTGCATTCGTCGAAAACGATACTACCTGCTGGGGAGGCGAGAGAATCTGTTTACGCTCGCAAAGATTATTGAGCCCCATCGTCAGCGTCACGTCTGCAAGACCAAAATTGGCGATTCCGCTGATGGAAATGGTATCCACCAGTCGTAGCGAATTTCCATAATTCAAAGCGGAAGTTCCATTTTCAAAAACAACGGTTTCATTCATGGTTTCGTACACATAATCCCTCCCCCCGGCAAAATTGCCGCGGCCCATCAAAAAGCGGAAAGGGTTGTATGTAATTTGATTGAACCCTGCACCTGCAATTGCCCCATAAGCGCGAGAAATACCGTACTGTTCATCGTACGGGGAAATTCCCTCGCTTTCATAAGGCACCTCCGTCTCCTGAAGATAGAGCGTTCTTCCGAAACCCACCACAAAGCTTCGAATAATTCCTGAGACACCGCTTCCAGCAATGGAAAGCGGGAGATCAAAGCGCGTGGAAATAAAGCTTTGTGCATCCCGAGCCCTTGTGAAGGATTGAGCTGCATTTTTTTCCTCATCGGTGTAATCCCTGAATCTGTTCTCAAGATAATACATGCTGAGGTTTAACGCGGGATCGAAAAAACCGATATTTCGAAGGCCTGTTTTAATATCCAACTTCTTTGTGCGATCGACATATACATAATCGCCATCATACATTAAAGGAACATGAAATCCGCCATCGATGTCGCGAAGAATCTTTGTGTCGGTGAGGTCGGTTTTTCCTTCAAGCGTCACCACCTCCTGCGACCCAAGTTCAACAACCGGAGTAAAATAAAAATATTTTGATTGATAATCCACGCCGCATTTCACGCTCCCCTTCTGGCGGTGTTCCTTTTCCCGGAGAGATTTGTAGGCGGAAAGATCCTGCGGCGATAGCTCGTCTGATTTTCTAATTATTTCTTCCTCTCGAAACGAGGTTGCAAACTGGATGGTAGCGGTGATATTCCCCCAGAGCACATCCTTCACTTTCTCTTCAAGCCAGAGCATCGGCGCGCGGTGAACCGATTCCATCTGCCTGCTGACTGCATATCCGGAAATGTATTCATTGCATTCATTATACATGCGGTCGTGTTTATATGAAAGCTTCACACTCGGCACAAGGGGAGAATCGGACATAAATGCCGTTTCAAGAAACATACTTTTTTTCCCGGCCTGTCCCCTTTTCGACTCGCTCACAGTTTCATTGAAGCTGTCTGTGGAACTTTTTTCTGCCAAGTAGTCGAAACTGGCCGTCCAGCGCGGCAGTAGCGTGGCAGAAGAAAAAAGCTGATAAAAATGTTCGCTCATATCCTGTACCGTTTTCCCCAGGCTGCCGAATTGCGCCCCGTGCCCCTTCACGATATATTTCATCGTGAGATCGGAAATGATGGGAATACCCGATGCGGTACGCGCAAGCGGTCGTTTTGCTCGAATTTCGCCTTCCAGCCACCATGCGCTGTCGCTTAGTGTTTCCGGTTCGCTCACGTAAATGTCGTTGAGCCAGAACCTTCCCTCCGCACCGCGTATCGCCACTTCAATATAGCGAATGCGCTTCATGTCAGGATTGCCTACCGTCTTTGAGGGCGCGATACTTCCACCTGAACTTGTTTGCAATCGAAGCGTCACTTCTCTCCAGATACCCGCATACTCGGCGGGAAACTCGTATTCGACACGGTCCGATTCCGATGAACCGAGCGACACAGTCACCGTATCGCCTGCAGTTATTTCACGGAAATTGAACCACAAATTGCACGTTCTATAAAATCGAAGATCGAGGGGCGTTTGAAATTTTCTCGTTATCGACGCGCTTCCTCCTGAAAGATTGTATTGTACTGATATTGCCGATTCCTTTTCGCGTTCAAGCTCCTTCGAACTTCTTTCGCCGTGAATAGCTTTGTAGGTTTCCGAGGCGCGATAAATAAATGCATCCTGACGGTATTCGGTATCGTTATGCGTATCGATAATCGTAACGCTCATTTTATCGGGATCTTCAAGCGCCACACCATTGATTTTTATGTTCTGCCATCGGGACGACACAAAGCTGATGCGGTCAATATAGATGGCGCCCGATATTGCCGTTTGTGCCACTACGAAAAGTCGTACCGCTTCAACTCGCGAGAGAATGTCATTGTACAGAGTGGGATTGGCCGTATAGGCGGCGGAACTTCTATTAATATAAATTCGCGCTCTGTGCCAGGAAGTATCTGCCATATCCACCGTCAGCGGGGAAGCGGCGCTGTAAGGGGTGGTAATATCGCCCGGAAGGCGGATGATCCGCTCTATTATCTCAACGGTTCCATTGCCATTGAGATCTTCACTGGTGAGCGTTCCATCTCCCCTCGTGAAGCTTGAAAGCTGAGGCCCGGAGCCGACTCTCGTTGAAATCCCTCCGACGGGATTGAACACATAGCCGATATCTTCGAATATATCCGCTGACGGGTCAGAATCGAGAAAACCGTTATTGTTCACGTCTTCGGTATCGAGCATGCCGTCCCCATCGGAATCCTCATTGACGCTGCCTATATCAAAATAGATATGCGCCGTTCCGTTTCCACCGCCCGCACGGTACCATATTTCAAGATACTGCAGTGACGAAAAATCAACCGCCTGACTTGAAAGCCTTCGTGTCACCACCGAGGCGTGGGTTTTTCCTCCCGAAAAATCAAAATCGAGCACAAGCGATTTCTGATGGCTTTCCTCCAAAACATTTGAAGAAAGATGCCCCGTGGCGATATTGTAGGGCCCGGGTTTGACGGAATACTCGATGGTGTATGGCGCAAACGCAGGTGTTCTGAGCGTCTCCGAGCTGTCAAGGCTTCTATAATAGAGATAGCGAAGCATACCACGATTCGCCTGGCTAAGCAGAGGAAAGCTATCAGAAGTAAGCGCAGAGGGAGGCGAAGAAAGAATCCAATCGCGTTCGGAAAGAGAAATTGCGATTACTTCATCGCCTCCTTCCATATCGTCGATGAGCGCCTTGCCAAAGGTATTGATATTTTTATAGCTTTTTGCATACTCTGCAAACGCCGTTACTTCAAAGGGCACGGATTTAACATTGACACCGGGAAGTGAATTAATAAAATCTTCGAGCCTTTTTTCGCTCAGATACAGCTTCACATCCCCCTCGAATACCAAAAGCTGTTCCGGTTCGCTTCCTACTTTTGGAATAACACCTCCACCCGCGCCACGAGAAAAAATCACCGTCCCACCGATGTCAATATTCCTCCCGAGATCGTAATCAGCGCGCACTCCGGCAAGAAAAGACTGGTTATCGCCTCCCGCAGGCAAATACTCGTATCGAATCTCTATGTCCGTTTCCGGACCGATGAGAGGGTTGGAGGGATCGATGAACTCAAAGAACCCCGATGTGTGATCCACCGAACAGAGCGATTGTGGAATTTCCCGACCGTTCACGCGCACACGCACGCTTCCAGGTATAATATTTGTATTTGAAAGTTGAAAGCTTCGCGCCTCACGATAGTAATTCATGCGAAGTCGGTAGCGAGAAAGCTGTCCCGCAGAAGATCCCTGATTTTCCCGGTAAATGCGCGAAGCATCGCTGCCGAGCAGAGGCCTGAAAGGCTCGCGCAAATGAAAGGCCACCACACCTGCCGAAGGGTTGAGTGCATAGCAGCCAGTTTTTTCAATTTCCGCTCTTGAAAGCTGACTTTGCTCCAGAAGAAAATCTATTCTAAAATTGTCGTCTTGAATATTCCTGTCGCCAAGTGAATACACTGAACGCACTTCATATACATCGAGATTGAGCATGCCGTCGCCGTTTAGATCTTCACCCGCATCGAGCTGAAAATTTTTGTTGGTATCCTCGTCGATGGAAGGACCGTATTTAATAAAGACAAAAATTTTCCCGGAGAATACATCGGTCCTGGCAGAGGGGTCTGTGGAAGCGATCCCACTGCCGCTCAACGTGTATACCGCAAAAATGCGTGCGTTTTCAGAAACAGCGTTTGTGAAGGTAATTAGACCTGTCGCATAATTGATTGTATAGTCAGCTCCTTTCGCAAGACGGACATAGTTACCGCCATCAAGCGCAAGGTGAATCGCATTGTAATTATTATGTGGATTCTGATCGTCCAGGTACAGTTCAAAAGAAGTCGGATCGACATTCACCGGGTACGGCGTGTAATTCTTCGGATTGGACGGCTGAGAGGTAAAGGTGATGAGATTATATGAACCCGAGCCCGTGGGTTTCGCCGAAAGATTATCATACCGCTTGAATGGTTCAATTTGATAATATTTACCACGCACGTACTGGTATTCACGCAAATCCGTCGTCTTACCCGAAGAGTTGCCACGAAAACGCTCTACCACCGCCTCCCCCCTGCTCACTGTGCCGAACGCCTTCAGGCGCAAACGGTTTTTCTTCACGGTCATATCGAGCCCAAGGCCTTTGCGGGACGTATCGTCGAAGACGACGGTCTTCGAGTTGTTCATCTTTATGTCCACCTCACCGGCGTTGATCTCCCGTATCGCTTCCTCATCCTCCTCAGCAGTATATTTCATCACATAGCGGTTGTCCGCTTTATTGCTATCATGGTCGATATATAGCTTGAGGCGTTTCCCCACCGCCCCTTCAATATGGAGCTGCAGCTCCCTTTCCGGATAGAATCCAGACTGAATGATTTTCGACACCGGCTTGTCTTCATCGAAACGCTTGTATTTTCCGCTCGTGAAATACGACTTCCCATAGATCAGGTTCATTTTTAAAGACCCATAGGAAACAATGTTCGAATTATCACCTGTTTCGATACTTATGAGTTTCTCTTCTGCCTCGCCCCGCGGTACATACTGTCTGGAAACCACGTACTTAACCCAATCGCCTTTTTGATAGCGGAATGTGTGTGAATCCCCTTGTATTGCTTCAATTTCTTCCTCAGGCTCAATGCGCGTTTCGGTTTTTTGCGCATATATTTCAATGAAATCAATGAGACTTTGATGAAATCCTTCCTCTTCGCCAGATAATTCAATAAGCGTTACTAATGCACTAATTAACAATACCGTGCTCCCAAGCGCTATTGGTGTTATTTTACTCATGGCATTTTAACAATTACGGGAACTCAATAATTGTCAAATTTAAAACGTTCATACATGGCAAGCGCATCCCTTGTGAAATAAAGGCAAAACAAATTTTATTATGACGGCATTATGGGGGGTTATTGTTTTACGATAATATCCAAATTCGGTGGTAAACCCCACCAGATATGAAAAGTCGTGATATTTTCTATACATTTTTCGATAATTGCATAGTTACAATAGGGATAAGTATCCACATCTTCATCCTGATATTTCATTAATAAATCAACAATAATAGAAATATATTCAAAAACTGCTTTTGCGATTGCATGGGAAATTGAAATCAAAAACACCCTTCTCATATCTTGAAAATACTTGTACTCTCGTTCCCAGAAACGAACCTTTATACGCTTTTTTGGTACAGGAAGCCCCGTTGTTTCGTCAAACCTCTCCTGATATCTAATTCTTCCCTCTTCGTTTTGATAACGCCTGTGATGCGCTAACATTTCCCTCATAACAAGCATAATGATGTCTTCTCGGGAACGCCCCGTTTTTTTAACCGCCTCATTGAGAAGTTCGAGAACTTCTTTGCGCATCATATACGTTGTGATGATTTTTTTCATAGCCGTCCCTCCCATGACATGAAATCGAAATATTATTGCCTTCCATCTATTAATACGATCCACACTCTTAAATCAGAAAAAATTATTTCGGGTGTAATATTTTTTTTCGCGTTTCCCCGTGTTGGGATCCCGGTGATAGGTCATTTTACCATAAAAATACGCAAAGGAATTGATGTACCCGAGAAAACCAATTTGTGATTGACATCACTTTTCATCGTGGCGTGATATTTATCTTTCAATTATTGTATAATTGGAGCAATGAATGAAAGGAACCGTGTTTTATAAGATTCTCAGTGAACACCTCATCGAAGGCACTCTCGAACCTGGCGGAGAAATCGGCATTCGAATCGATCAGACCCTTACTCAGGATGCAACCGGTACCATGGCATATTTGCAATTTGAAGCGCTCGGTATTCCACGCGTGCGGACAGAGCTTTCGGTTTCGTATGTTGACCACAATACCCTTCAGATGGGATTTGAAAACGCCGATGACCACATATACCTACAAACGGTAAACAGCCGTTATGGCATTTACTATTCCAAAGCGGGAAATGGCATCTGTCATCAGGTACACCTTGAGCGGTTTGCACGTCCCGGCGCCACGCTTCTTGGCTCGGACAGCCACACTCCCACTGCAGGCGGCATGGGCATGATCGCCATCGGCGCGGGCGGACTCGACGTGGCAGTGGCGATGGGTGGCGGCCCTTTTTATCTTTCGTGCCCCAGAGTTGTCAGAATTATTTTACACGGTGCGCTTCGCCCCTGGGTTTCCGCAAAGGATGTGATACTCACCGTGCTTTCGATCCTCACCACAAAAGGAAATGTTGGCACAGTGATTGAATACGCAGGAGATGGTGTGAAAACCCTTTCCGTACCCGAGCGCGCCACCATCACTAATATGGGCGCAGAACTTGGCGTGACCACCTCTATTTTTCCAAGCGATGAAGTAACAAAGCTTTTCTTAAAGGCGCAGGAACGCGAGAGCATCTGGAAAGAGATTGTGCCCGATGTCAATGCGGAGTATGCACAGACAATAGAAATTGATCTTGCGTCCATAGTTCCGATGGTTGCACTTCCCCATTCACCCGATAATGTAAAAAAAATTTCTGAAGTGAAAGGGCTTCCTATAAATCAAGTAGCGATTGGAAGCTGTACCAATTCATCGTACCGCGACCTGATGACCGTTGCTGAAATCCTCAAAGGTAAGAAAATTAATCCATCGGTAAGCCTTGGCATTGCCCCCGGCTCGCGCCAGGGATTCGAAATGATTGCACAAAACGG
>DYLV01000085.1 GCA_020721925.1 Leptospira biflexa | reverse complement strand
CCAAATTTTTACTCTGGCACCGATTCTGTAAAAATATTTACTCTGGCACCAAAAGTTGGCACCAAAAGTTCAAAAAAATTGTTTCCTTCCATACTCCATTTTACACCATGGCACACATGGTGACTATTGATAATCTAACTGAGTCAAAAAAACTCGTTAAAATTGAACTCGATACTGGAGAAAAACTTGCAATTCCTCTGTCGGTTGCCGCTCAATACTGTCTTAAAAAAGGAAAAATGATTGAGTCCGATGAATACAGGCAACTAAAGAGCGAGTCGGAAAGGCAGTTTTGTACGCAAAAAGCGCTTGATTATTTATTAATCAAAAATAGAACCTCCACCGAAATCAGGAAACACCTGACCAAAAAAGGCTTTTCGGTCGACATCATACGCGAAGTTATTTTTCAGCTCGAAGAAAGAGGGCTAATTGATGACTTCAAATATGCAGTATCCTATACCAGATCGCGCAGAGCCACAAAAATTGTAGGCAACCGTCTAATAAAAAGCGAGCTGCAGCATAAGGGGCTTCCCCGCGGGATCATACGAAAGGCTATTGAAAAAGCAATCGAAGAAAGTGGTTGTTCTGAACCATGCATCGAAGACGTGCTATCACTTGCGAGGGAAAAATATAATGGTGTCAGAGGCAAAAAGAACGCGTATCATAAATTGAGCGATTTTCTCGTCCGGCGCGGTTTCGATTTTGAAATCATCCGTCAGGTTGTTGAGCAATTACAAAACGAAGAAGGCGGCAAAAAGGAGTAAGCGATGCATACGATAAAAGATCTTCGCAATTCATTCATTGAGTTTTTTAAAGAAAGGGATCACAGGATAGTCCCTTCAAGTTCCCTTATTCCAAAAGACGATCCCACGCTTCTTTTTACCACGGCCGGCATGGTGCAGTTCAAGCCGATGTTTGCCGGAACGGTAAAGCTCGAATACACCCGTGCCGCTTCAATACAGAAATGTTTCCGCACCAGCGATTTAGAGCGGGTGGGCAAAACAAAGCGCCACTGCACCTTTTTCGAAATGCTCGGCAATTTCTCATTCGGCGATTATTTCAAGAAAGAAGCCATTGAATACGCGTGGGACTATTCCACCAAGGTCATTGGCTTCCCCAAAAATGATATCTGGGTTTCCATTTACCAGCTCGATGACGAAGCATTCGACATCTGGAAAACACACATCGGCGTCTCCGAGAAAAAAATTGTGCGCCTCGGCAAGGAAGACAACTTCTGGGGCCCTGCTGGAGATTCCGGCGCATGCGGCCCCTGCTCCGAGCTGTACCTAGACCGCGGCCCTGCGTTTGGATGCGGCTCTCCCGATTGCAAGCCGGGATGCGATTGCGAACGGTTCTTAGAATACTGGAATCTGGTATTCAATCAATTTTTTCAGGATATTGATGGCAACCAGCGGCCGCTTCCCCGTACCGGCATCGACACCGGCATGGGACTCGAGCGGTTGGCCACGCTTGTACAAAAAGTCGATTCTATCTACGATACCGATGAGCTGAAACGGATGGTAGAGTTTGTCATCAACAAAAGCGGCGTTGAATATTCCGGGAAGGCCATTGCAAGCATCAACACCATGGTAGAACACACACGCGCCCTCACCTTCGCCATCGCCGACGGCGCCTATCCTTCGAATGAGGGACGGGGCTATGTCCTTCGCCGACTCATCCGCCGGGCACTTCGCTTCGCCCGGATTATCGGCATTCACGAGCCATTTCTCTTCAGCATGGTCGATCCGCTCGCAAGCATCATGGGCGATCACTACCCTGAAATTAAAACCGCTGCACCGAACGTGAAAAACATTTTGGAAGGCGAAGAAAAGCGGTTTCTGGAAACGCTCGAAAATGGTATGGATCGCCTGAACGAAACTATTGCCACGCTTCGTAAAAGTGGAAATACCGTCATCTCCGGTTATGACGCTTTTATCCTTCACGACACGTTCGGCTTTCCGCTCGAAATGACGATGGAAATTGCGGGCGAAGAAGGCATGACAGTCGATACAGCCGGATTTGAAATGGAAATGGCTGCTCAACGCGAACGCGGAAAAAAAAGCTGGAAGGGAACCGACACATCCCGCGAAAAGCTTTTCGATGCCTTACATCAGAACGCAGGCACAACTGAGTTTTTAGGTTATGAACACGAATCAACCGACAGTGAGATTATTGCCCTTTCCAGCCAGTCTGAAATGACAACACATCTTTCTGAGGGCGATGAGGGAATGATAGTAACAGCAAAGACTGCTTTTTACGGAGAATCAGGAGGGCAGGTAGGCGATACCGGCCGTATCATTTCGGCGGATGCGTCGGTATTCGAGGTTTACGACACACGTAAAGTCGGGGGAACCATCATCCATCTTGGAAAAGTTGTACAAGGTGCATTTGCCCCCGGTGTAAAAGTCCGCACCGAAATCAATGTCGTACGCAGAAACCTCATCAGGGCCAATCATACTTCCACGCATCTTTTAAATGCGGCGCTTCATCGGGTACTCGGTAATCATGTGAAGCAATCGGGATCGGTAGTGGATCCATCGCGCCTTCGTTTTGATTTTACTCACTTCAGCGCACTCTCCCTCGAGGAAATCGAGGAAGTTGAGCGAATTGTCAATGAAAAAGTCTGGGAAGCACATCCCGTCAGCACCGAAATTATGGATATTGAAAAAGCAATGCAAAGCGGTGCCTTTGCCGTCTTCGATGAAAAATACGAAGACACCGTCCGCGTGGTGAGCGTGCCGGGTTTCAGCAAGGAACTCTGTGGGGGCACCCATGTCGATAATACCGGCAAAATCGGAGTTTTTAAAATTATCCGTGAAGCTTCCCCCGGCGCAGGCCTTCGCCGCATAGAAGCGGTGACGCTGAAGGGACTGCTCGACCGCTACAATTCATACAATGGCATCATTGCTGGACTTTCGAAGACCTTAAACATCACCGAAGATGGCCTTTTGAAAAAATCGGAGGAACTTGCGGCAAAAGTTCATGCGCTTGAAAAAGAGCTCGAAAAAATCAAGTTTAACAATCTCGCATCCAATGTGGATTCTCTCATCGCAAAAGCTGTGCTAAAAAACGGGGTGAAAATCATCCATAAAGATATGGGCAATGCCGACATCGATGAGCTCCGTAAAATTTCAGATCTTATACGCGCAAAAGAGCAAAATGCCGCAGTGCTTTTCGGCTCGCGCCACGAGGGTAAGGCGCTGCTGCTTTTCGCCGCTACGAAAAAAGCCGTCGAAGCAGGTATCGACTGCGGTGCAATCATCAAAGAAGCATCAAAGCTGGTCGGCGGAGGCGGCGGAGGAAGGAAGGAGATGGCACAGGCTGGCGGAAAAGAACCGGAAAAACTGCCCGAAGCCATTCTCGAAGCAGCGCGTATCGCAGAGCTGATGATCGGGTAAGGATTAATGTAAAACACAATGAGGGTATAATTGCCGGCTCAGGGATTTTTCCGCTTCATTTCCTTCATGAGCTTCTTTTTGTACTCCATTTCCATCGGGCGTATCATTGCATAATAGCGCTTCATTTCGTCTTTCCGCGATGAATTTCCGGCAAAATCCACACCCACATACATGTTTCCTTCATCATCAACGCTGGTGAATTTAATTTCACCGTAGATGGTGATGGGCGCCTGGAGTTTGAATACGATATCGAAAATAAAACCTCTGGCTTTCATCAGGGATTTTTTCAGGTTCTCATCGGTGATTTTAATTTTTGCACCGCCACGGCTTAAATCGAGTATTTGCTGATGAACCGGCAGAAGCACCGTATTTGCGTCGCGGATACGGTCAACCAATTTGAAGGCATGGTCTTTGAGCTCTAAAAGCTTGTCAATTCCAAGCTTTTCCTTCATCGAAATAACCTGAATATACGCAAAGGGGATTGATTTCTCGGATTCATCCAGATAGATAATCGGACAGATGATCATCGACTTGTAGCCGCGTTCAATATTGCGCTTCATCTGGTTTTTTATTCCATCGCCGTACAGCTCAAAAAGATCCACCATATCCGGCATGGGAGCATGATAGGATTCTAAATTTCCCATATCTTCTATGAAGACGGCATTGCCCGTCTTTTTTACCACATCCAAAAGCTCATCCCCCTGCGGGAAGACATCGATCTTCACAATATCTCCGAGATGCGTATGACTTGAATGGAACTGATCTAAAATGACCTTAATGCCGGTGGGAATGGTAAAACCGCTCAGCTCAAGGGTGTATTTGGAAAATTTGAAATTGGTCGCAACCACATCCTCAGGATTCATTTTGAAACGCACATCCCGCCTTCCGGTAGTACCCTTTCGCGCACCCACACATTCGCAATGAAAATATCCCGGTCCCCTGACTTCCTTCACCAGAAAATCAAACTCAATGTATTTATCGAGAAGCCCATATACAATAATCGAAGAGGCGGAGGGCTGGAACTCCGGATCGGTGATGAGCATGAATGTGTTATCTTCCAGAATTTCATTAATCTGGACTTCAATATGCGGCTCGGAATTTTTTACATAAATTCTTCGCTGGCCGAATTGATTTTTAAGAAGATCAATTGCCGCGGGAAGTTCGATGTTTTCCGTCTGGCGCTCTTTTCGTTGTTTTACCGTTAACAACAGGATGCTCCGAACGATTAAATTCTCTTATAGCCGATGAAAAAAAGGGTTATCGGGCTCCATTTGCAGCTTCCCCACACCATAGCTTTTATTACATCATCGGTCTCTATAATTATCGTCAGATGAGCAATTCTAACTTCATTACATTTTTTGTGATTAATGTAAGAAGCTCCTCATGTCACATTATTCTAAAAAACTGAACCACTTAAAACTATCTCAACAGGATATTGCCCCGTGGGCGCATTCTGGCAATAGCCGCTTCCATTGATGTTTTTTTTAGGGGTGAAAGCAATTTTAAAGGTACCCATCCGAATGAGAACTTTCACAACGGCCATTAATGAGAGAAGGGGCTGCCGCATCATCTCAACCGACAGCCCCGAAGCAAAATCAGCGTACCAATTTCCCTTAAACTACATAAGACTGGGAGCCGCTTTCTTCGCCTTTTTCTTGGGCTTGCCAGCGGCCTTTTTGGCGTCCGCCTGCGCTTTTTTAATCGCAGGACCAAGCTTCTTCAACGCAGCCTGCTCCCCTGCAAGCTCTTTTTGAAGCTTCTTGACTTTCGCCTCTCTTCTCTTTTTTTCCGCGACCAGTTGTTTGACACTTTTCCCTGCCATCGGTACCACACCTCATTTTTTATTTTACGTCTTACTATAAGACCATCACATTTTTAAGCCGGTACCCGTTCATTATTACTTACTGTTTAATACATATAATCATTAGTGGAATAATTGCAAGCAAAAAAATTTTTTTATTTAATATTTTTTTCCCTTCAGAAATATTTTTATTTTTCCAGCAATATCATCACACGCCATTCATCATACTGGAATTCTTACGCTTGATTTTTTTTATCAATGCTTGCGATGTGTACAAAAAATATTTTTTTGCCGTCGATCAACGGTGAAGAGATGGAGTAACCATGAAAAAAAAATTGCCCATTGTCGCCATTGTAGGACGTCAGAATGTCGGCAAATCCACGCTTTTCAACGCCCTTGCAGGCAAAAGGCGCGCCATTGTTGATGCACATCCCGGCTTAACTCGTGATATTCTTTTTCAGGAAATCTTGCATAATGACGTATCCTTTTTGCTTTCCGACACTCCGGGGCTCGATCTTTCCGGGAAAGATGAGCTTTCGGAAAAAATTCTTTCGCTGGCTCATAAACAGCTTGCCGAATCCTCGGCAGTAATACTTCTTTTTGAAAATCCTGCTCCTGAGGCTTTCGACTACCGCCTTGTGGAACTTGTCCGGCATTCGAATATTCCCTCAATCATTGCAGTAAACAAGATGGACAACGACGAGGATTTTTCGAATCTAAGCAATTTCTATGAAATGGGGCTTTCCGACATCATTCCCGTATCCGCATTGCAGAAAAAAAACACATCGCTTCTGCTCGAAAAGATCGCCGCGCTTTTACCCAAAACCAGAGCGTTCCGCGATGACATAGACGTGCGGATCGCCATCGTCGGAAGGCCGAACTCCGGAAAATCGACCCTGCTCAACGCGCTTGCCGGCTATGAGCGCTCTGTGGTATCCGATGTGCCGGGCACTACACGCGACTCGGTTGACGAGGACATTCGCTTCCATGGAAAACTCATTCGCTTTATCGATACTGCGGGCATGAGAAGGAAGAGAAATATCGACAGAGCAATTGAGTATTATTCAATAACGCGCACCATTGAGGCCATTAAACGGTGCGATGTGGTAATTCACCTTGTGGACGCAACACTGGGGCTCACTGAAAACGATAAAAAGATCTCTGATGAAATACTCAAATGGCGTAAATGCCCCATCATTGCGCTTAACAAATGGGATGCAATTGAAAAAAACGATAAGACCTTTGCAGAATATAAAGACAAAATCAGTTTTAAGTATTATAGAGCACTGGACTTTCCCATTATCTCGATATCGGCTGCCCACACACAGCGTATTCACAAACTCATCACAACCGCAATTGCGCTTCATGCGCGATCGTTAAAAACCATACCAACTGCAGAACTTAATCGAACCCTTGAACAGGCTTTCAAAACGCATCGCCATCCGGTGCTGGGTAATAGCGTAAAAATATATTATGCCACCCAAACAGGCTTCGCCCCACCCACATTCCGTCTTTTCACCAACGACCCGGAAGCACTTAAAAGAAAGGATTTGCTTAGATATCTGGAAAAGATTTTCAAAGAATCATTTGACCTTGAGGGGGTTCCCCTCTTCTTTGAAATAGAGGGAAGAAAATCAAAAAAATTTTTGGAAAAATAAAAATTTTTTACAAGATTCTTGACAAAAAAAGGGGTTGGTTTTTTATGTAATCATTCCGGTGGCAATAGAGAGGGGGAAACACCTGTCCCCATTCCGAACACAGAAGTTAAGCCCCTCATCGCCGATGGTACTGCACGGGTAGCTGTGTGGGAGAGTAGGTCGCTGCCGGGCCTGGAATAATTGATATAATTTTTAAATAAAGCGCCTCAAAGGCGCTTTATTATTTTCTTTTTGCTTTTTTCGTTTCAATATGCGCGCCGAGCATCCCCTTCAGTTCCTTAACCTCCCGGGTAAGCATTTCCACTCGTGATTCGAGTTCTGCAGTGTTATCAAGCGTCATCTGGTCGACAAATACCGCATTGGCAATGGAAAGACCTAAAATCCCCCCCACAATGACTACAATCACGAAATACAGTCGCACGAGAAAAATAAGCACATCGCTCTCGGCGCGCCGGGCAATGAGGTCGGGAATATCGTACCACCCTTCAAGGGT
This sequence comes from Leptospira biflexa, assembly GCA_020721925.1. Taxonomy (GTDB): domain Bacteria; phylum Spirochaetota; class UBA4802; order UBA4802; family JAGODF01; genus DYLV01. Next base: position 4,793 of record DYLV01000085.1, on the reverse strand, counting down.
GAATATCTTAAATGTGGTGTAAATTGAAAGAAAAGGGTTGCCGAAGTGTTCGGGGGCATGGTGTCCAAACAGAATGGTAGCGCCGATGGCAAAAATTACATTAAAAATCATAAGGGCCACAAAGACGCCGATCGAAGCACGCAGCGCTCGCGCCACCCCGGAAAAAATACGGTTTAAATCCGGGATAAAAATCATCAACCGGAAAAGCCTGAAAAGACGCCCGAGCCGAAGCACCAGCACCGTGGCAAAGCCCTGAATCCCCATTACCGGCTCGAGGAGCACCGGAAGACTGAAGAGGATGATAGTAAAATCAAATCTATTCCAGTACGAGTGCCAGTAACCCCTCATTCCGGCTTGCTTGATCTTTATTGCTGCTTCAATGATGAAATACACCACACACGCAATATCGACATTGCCACTTATCTTTGCGGAAATACTGCCCTCCGAACACATCGAATGCGCCAGAAGCGCCGCCGTGTTGATGACAATGACGCTGAACACCACGGTTTCTGCAATCCATACATTTTTAATTTTTTGTAGTATATTGCCCATTGATGAGGATTGTTATTTACTGAGGTATTTTCAAATGGTACTCGTTCGGCGTATCGGCGCGTTCTATGTGAATATTTCGCAAAAAAGCCTGTTCCAGATCATATTCAAAGCGCGCGATAAATTTCTCGAAATTTTTTTCAGAAATATGATTTTTATCAAACACAAGCTGAAGCTCTTTGGTACTCAAATAGACGCGGCAGACAATCCTCTGGTCTCCTGCAGTCTTCATTGCCACTTCGACCATATCCATTTTGTTCGATTCATCATGCCTGTAATTTTTTTCAACAGGTTTCGCGGCCGAGAACGAGTCAGCCAGCACATCAATTACTTTATGATATTCAGGTGTTCCCATGCGAACCTCCCTTCGACCGTTCATAGTGTAGCAACGCTGCTCACATTTGCAAGAAAATTATCGCACCCTTCTCGCCGTAATATGAAAAAGGCCCCTGTGATGGGGGCCCATTTTGCAACAATATACTCGCAAAAAGCTACTATATCTTTCTCCAGTCACGCCCTTTGAGGTCCAACCCAAGCTGCCCGCCGGGATTCATTATATTATTGGGATCAAAATGTTTTTTTAAAGCACGAAGCACCGCCATCTGCTCTTTGCCCAGATGTTTCTCTATCCATGGGGAAATCATCCTCCCCACTCCATGATGGTGGCTTAGCGAGCCTCCGCTTTTGGCGATCGCATCCAATATGCCGTCCTGGAACTTCACATATTCTTTGATCTCATCCATCTTCGCAAAAAAAATGAAATAGAGATTGGTCCCCTGTGGATAAAAATGCGAAGCATGCGTGAGGCATAGCGTCCTCGGTCGCGCTTTCACCACTTTTCGCACTTCCTGATGAACTCGATGAATGTTTTCCCATGTCACGCCTGTCTCAAGCGTATCGGTGATAATGCCGAAATCCTGAAGGTCTTCCCGTAAATATGGATCGCGAAAACGCCCGGGCTCCCATTGCTTCGCCGCAAAGCCGGTGAGATACATCGCACCGAATTGCCTGCATATATGCGTGATGTTTTTTTTCACATTTGCAGTGAAACTGGCATGGCCTTCCGATGTGCCAATCATCAAACAGCGGTTCATGGGCTTGAAACCGCGAATCTGCATCGCCTTATCGAAGATCGTGCCATCAATGCCATAGAGTTTCAGCCCAAAATGAGTTTCCTCTTCATCTGAAATGCGGAATACCGCCGGCATGCCAAACTCCCCCTGGGTCACTTCTCGCGAGGCATTCACCGCGGCTTCCCATGAGGGGAAAATAAAACCGAAATAGCGCCGGTTTTCGGGCATGTATCGATACACCTTGAGTGTTAGCGCAACGAGTACGCCAAACGTACCCTCGCTTCCTTTCATAATGTCGTTTACCTTTGGGCCGGTCGCGGTTGCAGGATATTCCTTTGTGATGAAATTCCCTGCGGGAGTCACGTATTCCTGGCTGATGACAAGATTGTACGCATCACCATAATAGCTCGATGCCTGTCCAGATCCAAGCGTGACCACCCATCCGCCAGCCGAGGAATATTCGAACGATTGGGGGAAATGACCACAGGTATAGCGGTGACGTGTGCCAAACTTCTGTGGCGCATGATTGAGCGCTTCTTCAAGCGCAGGGCCCATGATACCCGCTTCCACCGTCACCGTTTGATTCAACTCGCTCAGGCGGACAACCCTATTCATATGCGTCGAAAGCACGAGGGTAATGCCGCCTTTCGCGGGGCGAAGACCAAAATTCACCGAGGAGCCGCCGCCAAACACATATATAGGAATCCGCTCCCTGTTGCACAGCTTCACCAGCTCCTTCACGTCTTCCCTGTTTCTTGGATGTACCACCAGATCGGTCACTTTATCCACGATGCCTTTTCGAAGCTTCATCGCCTCTTCAATCGTCTTGCCCGTGGAATACTTCAACCGGTCGTACTGATCGGATGATATGTTTTCACTGCCCACAATTTTTGCAATTTTCGCAACCTGCGTTTGCTTTAATCCCACCGGCTTATTGAATCGAACCGGCGCGTTGCCCTCATTCTTACGCGTGCGGAAATCATCATCGCTGAGTGCGAAAACATCTTTTATTTCCCGATATAATTTTTCATTCGGATGTTTAAAGCCGAGAGGATCACCCCATTTGAAAATAGAACGATACGATTTTTCCGCAGGTGCTTCTTCATACCAGGGCGGCCTGTATCCTTTCCAGATATCTGACATGTTCTTCCTCCTTGGTGTAATCAGTTTTTCGGCACTTCGAGAGCTCTTTTCGTTTCGGCAAGTTCCTTCGCCATGCGTGCGCTGTTCCATTTAAGCTCTTTTGCCACCACCTGCGCAATTAGTTTCAGCACTTCATCACCCGGGTTTCCAAGCGTACCGATGCTGGTACGACGAAGCACCACATCTTTCAGAGTGCGGGCCATTTCATGACGCACGGCATAGACCGCCTGCGCAGGCATCTCTCCGTCCTGATTGAGCGGGCGGGCAAGCTTTTTATCGGAACGCGCAATCGCAAGCATAGCCGCAAGCTCGGTACCGTATATGCGTGCGAGATAATCGATCGCGCGCGGAGAAAAATCCCTGTTTTCTTCAATGGATTTTTCTATAAACGCATCCATATCGTCAATTTCACAGCCGCTGAGGCGTTGCCTGCTGGTGACCATTTTCCCCATGGGTTTGCGGATTTTTTTCCTCACCACCTTCATCACCTGCTCGGCAAGATTTCGGCTGGTGGTGTATTTGCCGCCCTCGACCGTAATGAGATTCTCTAACCCATCTTTCGCGTTATCGTAAATCTCATATTTACGCGAAGTTTCATACACATCTTCTGTTTGGTCTTCCACCAGCGGCCGAAGCCCGCCGTAGGCATACTGCACATCTTCATATTGAATGGGTTCAAAGTTTCCGAAATTTTCATTCACCGTGTCGAGCAGTTCCTGAATCGATTTTTTCGTGACACGCCAGTCATCGGGGCTGCCGATGTATTCCTTATCGGTAGTGCCAATGAGCGAATGACCACGCCATGGAATGAGAAAAAAATGTCTCCCTTCTTTTGTGGTTGTTCCCACAATATGGCTGTTGATGAGCTTTTTTGTGATTACATGAATGCCTTCGGAGCGCCGAAGCATTTCATCTTTCGATTTCTTTCGCGCAATACCCAGTATGATATCCGCCCATGGCCCGCCGCAGTTTATGGTGAGACTCGACCGAACCTCATGCGTTTTCTCCGTGAGAAGATCTCGAACCGCCACGCCCACAACATGCCGATTGTGATCAAAAAGAAAATCTTCTACCTTCGCATAATTCGAAACTTTAGCACCATATTTCACTGCCGATTTAATAAAGACGAGCGTGAGGCGCTCTGGAAAGAGGGAAAGACAATCGTAATATATTGCCGCACCTGTGAGGCCTTTGCGCTTCACGTTTGGCTCCAACTCCAGAACCCTTCGCGCGGGGATGTTCGAATGGCAGGGGATGCGTTTACTTTTGTCCCAGGTAAAACCCTTGTCAAATGAAAGAAGATCGTACAAAATCATGCCGATTTCCACAAACCAGCGCCGCTGGCTGAGCCGCTGTGTTCCCGTGGTGAACATAAAGGGAACAGGATACACGAAATTTGGCGCGATATTTTCAAGCGTTTTCCGTTCCCTGAGCGACTCGCGCACCAGTCCAAATTCCATCGTCGCAAGATAGCGAAGCCCACCGTGAATGAGCTTGGAGGTCGCAGATGAAGTTGCACATCCAAAATCTCCTTTTTCCACAAGAGCCACCGAAAGTCCCCTTGATGCCGCATCGTACGCCACCGCCGCCCCTGTAATACCTCCGCCAACTATCAGCACATCGAATTGCGTGCCATCATATTCTTCAATAAACCGTCTCATACTTCCCCTCCCCCTTATGAATTATCCGCCCAAAATAGCGTTCATTGTTCTTTCATGGGCATATTCAAGCACATCCTTCATGATTTTCTTTGCCTTCTGCGTATTGCGTTTTGCGAGTGCCTCGTAAATATCCCGATGAAATTTTCGTGAACGCTTTTCGTTTTCAATATTATCGAAATAGAATTTTCCGTAATCGCGAAATAACTTATTGAAAAAATTAAGAATAAAGATTACCAGATAATTGCCCGATGCCCGCGCAATGGTATGATGAACCGCCAGGTCGGCATCGAGCACCGACATGGCGCTCCCTGCCTCGGCGATTTCCTTGAGTTTATTCAATTGCACGTCATTGCGCTTTAAGGCAGCC
>DYLV01000084.1 GCA_020721925.1 Leptospira biflexa | reverse complement strand
TTCCGATCTGTCGCCGGTGCGAATTGTATCGTTGTTGTATATAGGCTCAGTGCGCTCAATATCTTCCCACACCACCTGGCGCGAATACCTTCTCTGCGCGACCCGTTTTTTAAAGGTAACCGTGCCAATCACCTTCGCGTCGCCCACCTCAACCCTTCTGTGCACATCAATATAAAAAAGCGCGGAGAAGACCGCGATGATGATTGTCCCGATGGTAAATACCAATGCATTACTGCTCAAGGATTTCATACTTCACTTCTTCCTCAACCTCACCAACGGGCTTTCCTTTTATTTCTATGCCGAGCAGTTCTCTCAGTTCCTCCAGCGACTTCGGAGCCGTGAGGTCGGATTTTCTCCCAAGAACGGCATAAATCTGCTGCGGTGCCGATTTCCCTTTGACCTTGATCTTTTGCATCGGCTCCACATGGAAAATATCGCGCACCTGATGGTATGCATCCTCGCTTATGAGTATGTCGGTCCCGAATGGTTTATTGAGGGCCTCAATCCTGGATGCCAGATTCACCGTATCGCCGATGACAGTGTATTCCATTCTGTCTTCCGAGCCGATCTGTCCAGCAAGCACAGGGCCATAGTTTATTCCGCAACCGATTTTTATGATCGGCTTTTTTTCAGATCCCCTTCCCTGATTGAAAATCATCAGTTCATGCCGCATCAGAAGTGCCGCGTTTACCGCATTTTCCGTATCGTTTCCGTGCGAAACCGGTGCGCCCCAGATCGCCATAATCGCATCGCCGATGAACTTGTCCACCACGCCATTGGTGTTGTTCACGCAATTGACCATTCTGGTCATATATTCATTCAAAAATTCAACTACTTCCTCCGGAGCCAGTTTTTCAGAAATTGCGGTGAACGAGCGGATATCGGAAAAGAAAACTGCTGCGTTTTTACGTTCCCCACCGAGCCGCAGCTCTCCCTTCAATACTTTCTCTGCGACATCTTTGTTGACAAATTTACCGAACGCGTCTTTAATTTTCTCGCGCTCTTCAAGGCCTATTCCCATCTCGACGAACGATTGCGTGAGTTCGGCGATTTCATCTTTTCCCGAAGCAGACACATCGACGCGGTATTGCCCCTCTTTGATGAGCTTGGTCGCTTCTACGAGCCGAATGATCGGTTCGGTGATGCGCGTACCAAAGAAAAATACGATCATTATCACGAGAGTGAGCACAATCACCATAAGGTAAAGATTACGGCGCTGCATGTCGTACACCTGACGCAGAGCCACGTCCTCTTCAACAGTCGAGATAATGCCGCATCCGCCGATGCCGATTTTCCAGAATGAACCCAGAAAAAATTTCCCGGTTTCGTCCCTATACCGAATCTGGCCATTTGTCTGGGGACTTTTAATCATTTCCTTTACGATTGGAAGGGATATATAATTCCTGCCGAGAAGGACCTCTTCCCCCTCCTGATGGGCGATCACATCACCCTGTTCATTCACCATAAACACATATCCGATCCTATCCTCCCCTTTAAAAGCGAGAAGCACCTTATCCAAACGGATATAATTTATTGCAATTGAATCGATCGCAGTGCGTCCTTTTATTCGTACAGGATATGCAAGTGCCATAACGGGAAATTTCAGAGAAACCGACGCGTTCTCCACGACAATATCTCCCCCGAATGCGCGGGTAAAACTTTTCGCATGTTCATCAACAAGAGATTGTATTGCGTTTTTATCGATCTGCAGCTCTTCAAGCAGATCCTTATTGAATGATGTTTTCGTCAGTGATATTTTTTCAGGGGCGGGCCCGTTCACCCCAAGAGCATGGAACAAGAATGTTTTCTCGGAGGTGCCGAGCAAATCGGATGTCTCCTTCCGGCTCATGAGCATTTCATTGGTGATGGCTTTGGATGTATCGATGATCGAAAGAAAATCGGATCGGACCTTCAACGCCATTATTTTCGCGATGTCAAGATTGCTTTGCTGTACCCGTATTCGATTATCACCCTTGAAATAGTAGGTTGCAAGAAAAATCATCCCGGAGAGAGAAAGTACTATCACCGTTGAGATGACGGAAATCAATTTAAATCGCAGGGAAGTATAGAATGGTCGCTTTCCAGCTGCCCCCGCACCACCAGGCCGAACCGGCCCGGGTTTTTGTGTCTTCGTTTTTTTTTGTGCAGACGAACCTTCTTTCAGTATGGGCGGCTGAGCTTTTAGATCACGATTTACAGCTGGTGCAACACGTTCTGCTTCTTCCTGACGGGGGATCGGCATTTCTCGCACCGGCATTATCGAAGAGACAAAAGCTCCCTGCGTTTCTTTTCCGGATTGATTTTCGGATATATTTCCTCCTCCCACAAAACCGCAAAAGCGAGCAAAATCGCGAAGAAAGCCACGAGTCTTCTGATCAATTTCGCCAAATGTCTGCGCTGCCTCAACACGTGAAGCGGCAGATTCCGCATCCCTCCCCATTTTAATAAAAAGAGCACCAACTACTGCGGAGACATGCGGCGATCCATACGAAAGCATCATGCATCCGTTTTGTGACAGTTCGCTTTTTATTTCATTTGCAATCTTATCGATATAATGAAATATATCGGGAGAAAGATTGTTGATATATACGCTGCGGAGGGAAAAGCCTTTTCGTTCAAGCGAGTGTATAAAACGCAGATAGGCATAGGGATCGCCCACCCGGGGCGTGATGATAAATACTCTGGTTATCGACTCCCTTTTCAGGCGGTTTACGATTGATTGATAGAACGGCCTTTTTTCAAAAGAGCCATCCAATGAAAGCGGATCGATATATTCATAAATGATTTTCTTTTTTGAGGATATATTCATACAGTATATTATCGGAAGAAGAAACGCATCGATTTATTATTATTGGCCATTTGCCGGCATGGGATTCCATATTTTTGACTGCTTCCATTCACAGAGAGCCCGATACCGCTCCCGCGCCATTACATAGACTTTGCCGGCAAATTCGTCCGGATTCTGATGATATCGTTCCATACGTGCGCTAATTTCTTCCCGTATTTTTTTAATATCAAAGGTAGATGCACCGAACTCGACTTCTATGTCCCTTTCAACAGAATAATAGCTTTCTCCTTCGTACTCAATCCTTTGGCCAATAATATTGTTTTGCAGTTGCCTGTGCTCCTTTTCCAGTTCGATGAGTGCAGGAGATTTCTCTCTTTTTGCAGAATACACCACCAGAGAGGGGAAAAATTCTTCGTACTGACTTGAGAGAAGATACCGGTCTAATTCACCCTCAAAATTAAAGAGGACAAGAAGCGATTCGAGCGAAGAACCGTATAGGGTGATCTTTGAAACAGGAATAATTGTATCGGAAGGATTGAAGGCAATCGAATTGACGGTATTAAATGTCTTCACGCCAGCCTCGCCGCGACCCATATAGACCACATCGGTTTCCCTCAGGTCTTCTCCTGCCAGCCGCTTTTCAATTTCAATGCTCTTGCGATCTCCCGAAATAAAACGCTCAATGCCGCCGGCATAGACAGTTCTACCGTGATTGTCCTTATTAACACGATACATCGAAGCAATAAGGTTCTCCTCATCAAGGCCCACTCTCCGGACGAATTCAATCGCTATTTCGTAAGGCATCGCGGTGAGAAAAAGAATGGGATAGTCCTGGAGGTATTTGATCAGGTTCCGCGCGCCGGGCGTAAGCCGCGATTTTTTCCCGATGGTTGAAGCGCAAAAAGTCGGAACCCCTTTCAGAAGAAAATCCGGAAAATACACCGCAAGTTTAAGAAACGACGAGGGGATACTTCCTTTTTCAGTCATTTTTCTGTTGATCCGGTCAAGCAACACCTCGAATTTCACCGCTTCCTTCTCAAAAAAAATGGAATCCAGAAGATTGTTGTAGTCGCCGATCTCAAGAAAATCGCCGAGACCGCAGAAGATTCTTTGAGGTTTCGGAAGCAATCGCGCAGTTTCGCGGATAAAGTCCTCTTTGGAAAGTTCACGAACATCGTAACCTTCATCGCGTCCCTTATTCAACACCAATGTATAGCAGATTTCTTCCATAATCGTAACATGTGCACCACAAACAGCAGTACGAGAGATTGTTCGCAAGGAAAACACCCACCATGCACATCGTCAAGTATTATCTCGAGATGCATATAGAAAAGAAGAGTGGGAAACCATGAAACAGGATGCCGGATCGATCACGCGTTATGAGGCGCTGAGAGCTATGAAAATATGTTCCTCGTACTGGCGCTTGATGTCCCCATGGAAGGCTTCAACCGCACCTTCATCCTGAAGATCGAACATTTCGAGAACATCATCTTCCAGATAGGGATATTCGTACTTCCCTGCTTCTATACCCGCAAAGGTATTCGCGAGATAGACGATTGAAACAATATTAGAAAACGCCGGATCCGAACAGAGAGGCGAATGATGGTATTTTACAGACTCAATGATATAGTGAGGAAGATTCCATTTCTCCGCCACCGCAGCACCTATTGCGGAATGGCTCATGCCAATGGATATTTCTTCAATCACCGTTGAAGTGCGCATTTCACGGTTTTTTGTTATGTCGGCAATCCATTCGGCAAGCCGCGCCGTCGTTGAAAGGAGAATAATTTTACCGAGGTCATGCAAAAGACCCGCTAAAAACGCATGATCGGCGATTTTACTATAACCTTTTTGGAGAGCGATATTTCGGGCATAAAACGCTACGCGGTTGCAGTGGTTCCATACTTCCCTGAAAGACGAGTACCTGGTCGACATAATGCTTCGAGCGCTTGAAGCGATTAAAACCATATTAAGATTCTTCAATCCAATGATATTGACTGCTTCAAAAACGCTGTCGATGCGCTTACGTGTAACAAAACCCGCGGAATTTGAAAGCCTGAGCACTGATGCGGAAAGAGCGGGATCCAGCATTATTCTTTCGGCAATTTCCTTAATGGAAACATCGTTCCTTTTACACATGTGGATTAGTTCGAGAATGTTCTCCGGAAAAGATGGCAGATCTTCAACCTCTTCCATGATCTTAATCTGTATATGGGATTTCTGCAGCTCGCTCTTTAGCATCTTGGGTATGACAAATGAAGCCTGAGTATATTTTTCCACTGAAACGATTTTCAACAAATTCGGGTCGATGCCGGAATTTTTCAAAAAAAGCACCGAAAGCAAAAGTCCGAGCCCTTCTCCCTCTGTATCATCCGTCATGTCTTCGTACACTTCAGCAAAATTGGTGTATTGTTTCGCTTTTTCAATCCGCACTCTGACCCGCTCGGCTTCATCTGGAAGCATGGCGCAATCATTGCGCACAAAAACCTGAAATTCTTCGTCGTTCTTTTTGAAATAGACCTTTACGCACAGATCGCTATTGCGAAGCTCTTCTTCGATGAGAGATTTTTTATCGATTATATAAGCCTTAAAATCCTTCATACCTTTTGAATATTCGTGTATGTCTTTCACGTTGAGATTCATCGAGGAAAAGAACAGTCGCTTTGAATTCGCCTTCACTGCGTTTACAATCAGCTCTTTAAGCACGGAAAGTATCGTATCGCGGAGATATAGCATGTTGTTGCGTGAAAGAATTTTCGTAATAAAAGAGTTTAAAAATTGGACATTAAACTTATTGTGATAGTAAAAGCTTAAAACAACCGGTTCGCCAGCATCGAACTTCTCCGATAGCTGAGACGTTTTCTGCACAATTACAGAAGCACCCATTTCCCTACCCTTGCCATAGTATTTTTTTATTTAAGTTCATCATGATTAATGTACCACAACATGACAAATTTAGTAAAAAAATATGGTTTTTCCAATAATTAACAAGTAATTTATTACTTTAAACCAAAAATTTTTTATTGAAAATGACGAAAATCGTGAGGTCAATTCGCTCATTTGAGGCGGGATAGCTCGTTTTGCGCTTCAAGAAATTTATCACGGTAGATATCGTAAATTTCGGAGATTGAAAGAAGGCGGCTTTTGCCATCAATACTGAATATCTGCCTCGAAGTCTTCTTTTTCTTTAAAACAAGGTACATTGCCTCAAGAATCGCCAGCGACTGGCAGACGGCATTTGCGATTATTCCATAGGTGTATCCTTCATACCCGAACCCTTTTAACGTTTCGAGTTTTTTTTGAAGATTTTCATTCATGCTTGAGGAACTGCGTGACTGCCATTCATAGTAATAATCGAGCATGAAATAGTATGTGGGCTTCATCCAGGACATTATCTCGGCAAAAGCCTTATGAAAGCGTTCGAGCTTTCTAAGAGGAGCGTTTTCATCATCTACTTCCACCAGAAAATCCTGTGTTACCACATGTACATTGTCGATTTTATGAACGAGTCCCCCTGTGCCAAAATACTTTTCAAACTTCGACTTCTGATCTTTGAAAAAGACGAATTGTTCCTGATACACCTTGTTTCTGGTTAAAAAATTTTTCCACACGCTGCCGAGCCACTTGAGCACGTCCGGCGTAAGCACCAGCTGGCTTTTAGTTTTTAGATTGTACAGAATATTCGATATAAAATACAGGACATTACCCTCGCCGGATGATTTAAAGTAATTTTCACAGAGGCTCAGCGAATCGCCGTTTTTCAAAAGATCATCAATTGCCTTGATTGATTTTTCAATTTTATCCAGCTCTAAAAAATCGTATAAAAGCGCCGCGCATACCGCGCTTTCAATCTCAACAAGCATGTCTTTTATGTCGCTTTTGTCCGCAGGCATGTTCAGGACCTTCATTATCCAATATCGGAAATAAGCCTTAAACAGGACATTCTTTTTTCACAATGAGCGCAAGTCGGCGAAAAAAGCGTGACACGCTCAGCTGCTCAATGTCCGCTCTCCCTCATCAGAAGCAAAATTTCGAATGATTTGCAACACTTCCTCCGGTTTTTCCATCGGAATTAAATGCCCGGCTGCGCTTATCATGCGATAGAATCCTCTGGGGAACATTGAAGTGGCCTTTTTCAAATCAATAAACATGCGGTTTTCGCTCTCCTCTCCCTCGAGCACCAGTACCGGACAGGCGACCTTCGTCAAAAGCGGCCATGGATCATACTTTACCGATCCCATGAAAAGTGCCGCCTCGCGCCGCGGATGGCATGCAAGCGTGAGCCCGCCATTTTCCCCTTCAACCATCCCATACTCGACATACAAATCCAGCATTTCATCAGTCCACTTTTCAAAAAGCCTTTTTGAGCGCAAATACGCTCTTACCTCTTCGCGGTTGCGCCAGAAATTTTTACGCTTAATTGATTTAGCGGCCAGCGGATGTTGTTCAACGGTGATGTTAATTTTATATAAATCTTCCGGAAGGAATATTGGCTCGATAAGAATCATTTTATGTGCGAAAGGCCCGTGCATGGATTCGGCAAGCGTCATGACGGTTGCCCCCATTGAATGACCTATCAGCAATGGTTTTTCAATATTCAGCTCCCGGCAAAAGGCGCATAGATCGTCGGCTATGAGCATCCACTCCAGGCCTTCTTCCGGCTCCGCGTGTCGGTGATCGCAAAAATAGGGCGCAATCACTCTGAAATTCTTTTGAAGCTCGCGAGCAATAGGATGCCACAACCAGGGCAAAAAGCCGGTGGCATGCAACATAACTATTGCAGGTCCATCAGCGGGATAATCGAGATATTCAATCGATATATCACCGATGGGTTGTTTTTTTATTTCCGGCATATCCGAATTCCTGCTATAGCGTGCGACTCAACCGCACTCTGCGGATATTGCTAATATTTTTCAACCTTTTTTTCTACCTGCCATCAGTGACCAGCATAAAGCGATTTTCGCTTGATTTCATAATGCCACTTCAGTAGTATGCCTCCCATTATGACTCGAATACTCACATCTACAAAAAAGGTCGATAGGGCCGCAATTGAAAAAATGGCGCAGGGCATACGCCGTCGCGTCCTTGAGCATACCATAAAAAATAATGGCGGGTATTTGTGTCAGGCATGTTCATCAGCCGAAATCTTCGCATCCCTTTACGGCGCAATACTTCGATTGGCACCTCTCGAAAAGCCACTTTCGCCATGGGAATTCCCCGGCGTACCACACAACGCTAATGCACGATATCAAACCGGCGCGGCGTTTCACGGGAAAAAATTGCCTGAATTGGACCGATTTTATCTTTCGCCTTCACAATATTCGCTGGTAATGTACGCCGCGCTGATCGAAGCAGGGCGCATGGACGAGCAGGCGCTGGATGAGTTCAACAGCGACGGTGGCATTTTAGAGATGATCGGTGCCGAACACTCGCCGGGGATGGAAATCATGACCGGATCGCTCGGGCAGGGAATAAGTCAGGTTGCCGGAATTGCAATGGCGCGGAAGCGCAAAGGCGAAACAGGCAGGAACGTACTTTTTATGTCCGATGGTGAATTTCAGATAGGTCAGACATGGGAAGCCATTCAGACAATGGTATTTCACAGGCTTCACAATATTCTCATTTTTGTTGACCTCAATGGCCATCAGTGCGACGGAAAGGTTATACAGGTCATGAATATTGAGCCATTGCACGCCCGGTTAGAATCCTTCGGCACACACGTTTTTAGAATTGACGGGCACGATATTGATAAACTCATCGAATGCGGCAGTATCGCAGAAGAGGAAAAGCCCGCCGTGGTGCTATGCGATACCGACCCATGCAGAAACATGGATTTTTTACGATCGCGCGCGCCGAAATTTCACTATGTGCGCTTTTCATCAGAAGAGGAGCGAAAAGAATACGAAAAAAAACTTTCACTTTTCAATATTATTGAATAATACATGATGCAAACAGCAAGCAGAGTACATGCCAAAAACCTCATCGAGTGGGCAAAGCACCATCCCGAAGCGCTGGTTCTTTCCGCCGATCTGACCAGTTCAACGGAAATAGATCTTTTCCGCAACGCGTTTCCCGACCGATTTCTTTCCATGGGTATTGCCGAGCAAAACATGCTTTCCTTTGCAGGAGGGCTGGCGCGCGAAGGGTTTATACCGCTCGTGCACACGTTTGCGGTATTTATCTACCGCCGTGCATTCGATCAGATTGCGATGTCGGTCGCCTATCCAAATCTTCCTGTCAAAATGTTCGGTTTTCTACCCGGCATTACCACGCCCGGGGGAGCGACGCATCAGGCAATCGAAGACATTGCAGTGATGCGCGCACTTCCAAATATGAGTGTTCTTGAGACCGGCGACGCAACCGACGTAAAAACAGTTCTGGATGTGGCCGCATCCATTCCAGGACCTGTTTATATCCGCATGCTTCGCGGAGAAATTCCGAAAATCTTCAGTGACGACAATCCACTCGTTTTCGGCAAAGCACGCATCATCTCGCAGGGCACCGATATCGCCCTGCTTTCATCGGGCATCTGCACGGAAGAGGCGCTCCGTGTAACAGAAGCGCTGCGGCTTCGTGGCGTTTCAATTTCGCATCTTCACATCACCACCCTTAAGCCCTTTAACGATCCACTCGTTCGTGAAGCAATCGAGAAAGCGCGTTATGGCGTCATCACCATGGAAAATCACACCATCATCGGAGGACTCGGAAGCGCCGTTGCTGGAATGATCGCAGAGCTTGGTATGGGCAAAAAGCTCACGCGCATCGCCATTCCCGATACCTTTGCTCACGGTGCAAGCCTACCCTATCTGAAAAAAGAATACGGGCTGGATGCAGTAACACTTGTCCATAAAATCGAAACATTGCTCCATACTTCTTTCAACATCACCGAAGAAGAGCTCGCCGAAATCCGTCTTTCAGAAATATCAAACACCGTCAATGCCGAGGCGCTTTGAACACACAGAATTTTTTTCACGACTTCATTGCGAAGTATTCCACTTCATCAGAAACTTCGGAGCGATTCCGTGCCCTCTATCGCCTTGAAGGCAACGAGCAGGAAGCGCTTGAACGTGCAAAAGACATATGCATTGAACAGACAATTGAATTTCCGGAAGATTTAATTCCCGAAGGTTTTATTCGCAATGCCGTTTTCGGTCGCATCGATCACTTTACAAAAACGGATGTGGCGTACTGTGCCCTTATAAGCTTTTCCATTGATACTACCGCATGCGAGTTCACTCAATTTTTAAATGTGCTTTTCGGCAATATCAGCCTGAAAGATGGAATTCGGCTCGAGCGCGTGGAGCTTTCACCAACGCTTATGAAAATTTTCCATGGCCCGCGATTTGGAATTTCAGGCATTCGAAATATTTTACAACGCAATTCAGGAGCTCTTCTTGCAACGGCGCTGAAACCCATGGGTCTCACCACGAAAGGGCTTGCGGAACTCGCATACCAATTCGCGCTCGGTGGTATCGATATCATCAAGGACGATCACGGACTTGCCAATCAACCATTTTCCACCTTCAAAGACCGTGTCGCGCGTTGCATGGAAGCAATTCACAACGCGCAGAAAATAACAGGAAACAACATCCTCTATGCACCCAACATCACCGCGCCACATGATGAAATTATCGAGCGCGCAATCTTTGCAAAAGAACATGGCGCAGGCGCACTTTTAATTGCTCCAGGCCTCGTCGGATTTGATGCCATCCGTATGATTGCCGCCCATAAAAAGATCGGGCTTCCTTTGATTGCACATCCCGCATTTGCGGGATCGTTTGCGATACACCAAAACGGCATCTCGCCTGCCTGCTTTTTCGGGACGCTGTGCCGCATCGCGGGAGCCGATGCCACCATATACCCCAACTTTGGAGGACGATTTTCGTTCAGCCGCCAAGTTTGTGCCGAAATAGTGCGCGCATGCACTGAAGAATATGAAACGATACTGCCGATTTTTCCCACCCCCGGCGGCGGCATGACCATGGAGCGCATTTCAGAGATGAGCGCGTTTTATGGCAATGATGTTATCTATCTTGTGGGTGGAGGGCTTTTCCGGCACAGCAACGATCTAGTAAAAAACTGCAAACACTTCCGTTCGCTTATAGAATCGGCAAAAGAGTAACAACATATATTCAATAAATCCGCCGGGTTTTTGTTATGCACCGGAGTTTTTTTTCAGGCTCATATATCCCGCATGGATCGTTGAAATCAGCCACCCCGCACCCATGAGATTCGCAGAAAGCTCGAGCGCGGACTCAAAACCCGGTATAAAGAAGGAGGCGAAGCCGATAATGGCCGATGTCGCATAGACGAGCGCAAGAGGATACCACCACCGATTCCGCGAGGCGCCACTCGCACATACCACAGCAAATCCTATACTAGCGAAAAATAACGTAAACCATTTGAGCCGTGTGAAAAACATAAGCAGGGCGATAACACTGACATCAACCTCAGCTTCTGAAGAAACTTTCGTAAGTTTTAAAAGCTGAATATTTTCGAAAATATCGCCTAAGAGCATCAGGCATGATACAATAATTCCAGCCGCGATGACAAGATTCATTATGTTACGTCTTCCTTCATGCTTTCTGCGCGATGCAAAAAACACATACAGGCAGGCAAAAAAAATCGAATACGCGAACATAAAAGCAAAATCGATTTTATTAATGCAATCCATCGCATGTCGGATGCGCATGCCCTCTTCGGTATTCGGCTGTCCGAGTGCGGAAAAAAGATCGTCAACGCTCTCCACGCGTTCAAACCAATACATCGCGGAAGTATAGCCATGTTCATTTGGAAGGACCGCAGGGCGTGGATTGCCACCAACAAGTGCCATCAGGACAATCAACACAAAAACGCCAATTCCTGCGGCAAATGTCACTTTCGCCATTGTTGTGTGCATTTATCGCTCCAGCTTTTTTATTAAAAGATTTTTAGTAAAGCTTTCTGCGCATACGCCACGTTTGAACAAAGTAGCATCCAATTACTATACAAAACTACCGCGGGCTCCTCTTTCGCAATGTAAAGCCCGGCACGCCTGCATACTAAAAGCAATCGGAATAACACATCACACAAATTTCATCGGCATCTTAACAGGTGACATCCACGAAAATGATGATTATTCATGTTGTTGCCGAAAACGCACTTCCATTCAACTGATATTGCAAACAGTCATCCAATTCGAGTTCGATGCTACATACCCTGCTATACGTAATATCAACGTATCCTATACCCGTTCTCCACTTTTAATTGATTTACACTATTGCGAATATTATTTATGTCAATCTTTTTATGATCAATTTTAAAGGAATACATAATAAAAGTACATGCGACGATATGCCACTTTAAGAAGACAAATGGTTTCTGAGAGTATAATGTGATAAAGGAGTTTAAAGGTGGATGGGTTTGGTTAGTTTTTCATC